>FR901800.1 GCA_000437675.1 Prevotella sp. CAG:891 | reverse complement strand
TAGTTATACCTTGTTCTTTACTGTCAAGCACTTTTCCCAAACGGATTTTACTCTTCGGATTTTTACGGAAAGTGTATCGAAGAATGAAGAAAGGCCGCAGATTCTGCTCTTTATATCGGGTTTCTACTGTTGAACGAAAAGAGCCATCGTTTGTTACAGTTTTAACGCGATTTTCACCAGTGAAATGTTGCAAGCAAATACCTATGTAAAAATCGGGCGTAAAATTATAATTCACTTGAAGCGTAGCTGTTGACGGACGGTAATACTGTGTATAGGCTATCTTTGTGTAACTGCGTGAGTTGTAACTAAGATTACCAAAAAACGAAAAGTTCTTAATGCTGGCGTCAAATCCACACGAGGCATAAGCCATGTGTTTGGCATGCTGATTCTCGTAATAATTAGCATACCAGCCACCTCCACCATACACTTGTCCCCATTTAAAACGGTAGCTCAGGTCTATTCCGGCAGCTGTTTGCGAAAAATGTCCGCTATTGGCGTATGTGTTGTAGTAAATGCCTTCGTGCGTATAGCCACATGCCTCAATCATGTCGTTGATGCGCTTGTAGTAAGCGTTTGGCATCAAATAGAATTTACCTGCATTGAACGTATAATTGAGTCCGACATAGTGCATCATTTGAGGTTTCAAATTCGGATTTCCCACTTCAATCACAAGTGAATCGGTCGATATATTGTAAGGATTCAGATTAGCCACCGACGGTGCCGTATTAGTCAGCGTGTAACTCAGCTGCAACGAATGATGCGGAGTTATGAGCCAAGTAGCATTGGCATTGGCTTTCGGGCGAAAATAGTGACTTTTTCGTCCGGCCGACTTTTGCCAAATACCTTCAATTCCAACTGATGCGCCATAGTAAACTTTGTCCTTTAAGTTAGCACTGTAGCCTACGTAAAAGTACTGATTAAAATAATCATGCTTAAAGCGTGTAGACTGCGTTGTTTGTAACTGCTGTACGTTGTTTACCTCGTTATACTGCATCAAGCTACTGCTACCTACAATAAATTCTTGATTATTTTTCAGTGTTTGTGCATAGTCAATGTTCAAGTTGACCGACTGACGCTCATTATCGAAAACTGAGGGCGTAGTGAATATTTGGTCGTCGTACGCATCTGTGCGTAAGGCATCGTAATTGTTTTTATTGTAATTGTAAGCCAAACGCGTTTCGAGTGTTTTGCTGTCATCAAACGAATGTTTGTAGTAAAGGCTTGTGGTTGCAATTTTGCTATCTTCCTTACCCTGAGCACTGAGTAAATACCGCTGAGCGAGTTTGTTGGCATTGGGCTGAAATAACCCATTTCCCATTTGGTTATCCTTGGTATCTGCCATTGTGCCATAGAACTGAAAAGCCAGATAATCCTTGGGAGTTGCACAATATTTAAAGAGCAGTTCGCCAAGCCAACTATCCATATTATTACATGCTTTTCGTTCAAAGTTTTGTGTATAGCCTGTATTATTTCGATTGACAGACGATTCGGTTTCAGAATCATGTGTATAATCATACGCCACACGGCCATACAAACTATACTTTTGATTGCCCACTTCGAAATAGCCCACACCAAATCCTTTATGGATGGGAACTTCATGCCGAGTAGCAGCTTCAAGCCACAAATAAGGGTGAGTTCTTTTTTTCAACCGAATGTTTACAATACTGCTTATCCCATCTTGCAGATAGCGTGCCGAAACGGAGTTGATTACTTCGACCGACTCTATATCTTCCGGTAATATTGGACTGATACCCGAATTAACCATATTGCCATCTATCAACACCAAGGGAACGCTGCCATTCTGTAATTTTACGGACGACGTATTAGGGTCGGAAATCAACAATGGAATTTCCTTCAAGGCTTGATAAGGGTTACGGAGTTTTTTGGCTTTAGCCGAAAGTACAAAACGCTGTCCGTTAGCCATGCGTTTGATACTTTCGCTTGCATCTGCTGTGATGGTTGCCTCGCTTAAATTAACTTCCAGCCGTTTCAGGCAATAAACCGTATCAACACTCCCGACTATATGCAAGGAGTCGACCAATGAAGCATATCCCAGTCCGCTAAAGTTAAGTTGATAGCTCCCATCTTTTTTATTTACGAATTTAAAGGCTCCGGCTTTGTCAGTTTGTACTGCATCAATTATTTTTCCTTCTTGAAGTAACACAACATATCCGTCGGCAATGGCTACCCTGTCGGTAGCAGTCAGTAAATGCCCCTTAATAGTATGCTGAGCAGACATACTCATTGTTGAGGCTGAACACAGGAGTGAAAAAACCAATATCTTAGTATGAAATTTCATTTTGAAGAATGTTATATTTGAAGAGATACATAAGGTATTCTTTTCTTGTTAGATTGAAGGCATCAAATATTATCTTTTTCTTGACAATTCTCAAGAATAATATTACAATGCAAATATAACAATATAAATTCAATACAAAAGTAAAATCCTTTTTTGTGAGCTACCCACGCCTAAAGGCATGAGCTTCGGA
>FR901799.1:3365-6382 GCA_000437675.1 Prevotella sp. CAG:891 | reverse complement strand
TAGCCAAAACTGATGAATTGACCGGACAGTTGCTCGACCTTGAAATGAGCCGTGACCGCCGACGAAATGCCGTTAGCATACGAAAGGTTGTCATTGAGGTTGGGTATGATAAAGAGCTGAGCATTCATCCCTTCGCCTACGGCCTGACGGAGGCGGTCCAGAAACAGGAGAAAGCTGGCTGTGGAGGGGATGGTCACCAAATCATAGTGAAACGGTACCACGATGATGTCTGAATTGACGAACATGGGAACCAGTCCTTCTGCATGCAGACTGCCCGGTGAATCCATCAGCACCACATCCAGTTCGGGGTCGTTGTGCAGTTTCTCTATCAGGGAAGTCATGGCTTCCTTGTTGTCGGGCTCGTAGGCCCAGATTTCATAGGGCACCAGTTCCTCTCCGTATTTCTTGAGGTCTGCCTTGCGGCATTTCAGGATGGAGTGCTGGAAATCGCAGTCGATGATGACGACACGGACTCCTTTTGCCAAGAGATAGTTGGCAAAGGTCACACAGAGGGTCGTCTTTCCGACGCCTCCTTTCTGGTTCGCAAAGGTTACGATGGCGGGTGTCTGTATCATGCTGTTTTCCGTTTATTAAATTCGCCAACAAAAATAAAGACCGGGGTATAGATTACCTAAATGCACAACATCAATGTGCTTCCGGTTGCATCAACCGAGGTCTGAAACGACCCAAAAACAAGAGAACCGAAGAAAAAGTAGCCAAAAAAGTTACAACTAAAAGTCCCCTTTTCGACTTTAGCCATATGCTTAAACCATTAAACATCATGTTATTCATCTCCTAAAGTGACAAAATTCTTAAATTCAAATTCAAACAATTCCTTTACCTTTTATTGTTCAAATAAGAAGGTTTCAGGAGAATCTTGTGCTATAATTTTGCTATATTTGTAGTTAGCTTACACTTATGACTTACCTATGATCAAACTTCGCTGCGCAGTAGAACGAATTACCTACCAGAACCCCGACAACGGATACACGGTATTGAAGGTAAAGGTTTCCGGTTACAAAGATCCGGTTACCTTGATTGGCTACCTGTTGGACTTACCTACAGGTACGGTATTGTTGTGTGAAGGCGAATGGAAAGTAGACCAGAAATACGGCAACGAGTTTGTAGCGGACACCTGGACGGAAATCATGCCCTCTACGCTCTACGGCATCGAACGCTACCTGAGCAGCGGTCTGGTGAAAGGTATCGGCCCCAAGTATGCCAAACTCATCGTCAAACAGTTCGGTCTCCAGACACTGGAAGTCATTGAGAACAACATCGAAGAACTGCTGAAAGTGCCGGGTATCGGCAAAAAGCGCTTTTCCCAGATTCAGGAAAGTTGGGAGAAGCAGAAATACATCAAGGATGTGATGGTATTTCTGCAGAGCTATGGAGTAAGCACGGCCTATGCAGCAAAAATCTACAAGAAGTATGGCAAGGACAGCATCGGTAAGGTCCGGCAAAATCCTTACCGGATGGCAGATGAAGTGTGGGGCATTGGTTTTAAGATGGCCGATGATATAGCCCACAACATGGGTTATCTGGATGATGATCCGCACCGTTGCAGAAGCGGTATTCTACATACTTTGCACCAACTCTCTACAGAAGGACATGTCTATGCAGAAAGGGAGCAACTGATCAAAGCTGCCCATGAACTGCTGACTACCGATGAGTCCCTCATTATCCACACCTTGAAACAGATGGAAACGGATGAGGAAATCATCGCTGAAGAAGATGCCATCTATCATCCTTATTATTACTATGCAGAAGTCGGCGTAGCCAGAGACCTGCTTGACCTGCTGCTTCCTGCTGAACAAGACCTCTTCGCAGAAACCCTTGAAGTCAAATCACTCGGCAAGGAAACGGGTATAGAGTATGACGAAATTCAGTTACAGGCCATCGAACAGGCCATCCGTTCCAAAGTCATGGTGTTGACGGGTGGCCCGGGTACAGGTAAAACCACTACAACCCAAGGTATTCTTGCCGCATTCCAGCACATGGGATTGAAGATTCTGTTGGCTGCCCCTACCGGACGTGCCGCCAAACGAATGAGCGAAGCTACTGGAAGGGAAGCAAAAACCATCCATCGTCTGTTGGAGTATAACCCGCAGGAAGGCTGCAAGCGAAACGAGGAAAATCCACTGGAAGGGGATGCCCTCATTGTGGATGAATGTTCGATGATAGACATCCACCTGATGATGCATCTGATGAAAGCTATCCCCTCGAACATGCGCCTGGTTCTGGTGGGTGATGTGGATCAGCTACCCAGTGTGGGACCCGGAAACGTACTGCGCGACATCATTGAAAGCCGGAGGATACCTGTTATCCGCCTGACCCGCATCTTCCGTCAGGCGCAAAGCAGCCGGATTGTGATGAGTGCCCATGCCATCAATCAGGGCAATTATCCCGATACGAGCAACGGCAAGAATACCGACTTCTTCTTCATCAAACAGGAACAGCCCGAAGCAGTGGCTGAAACTATTGTAGAACTGGTGCAGAAACGGCTTCCTCATGCGTATGAGGTAGATGCCCATCAGATTCAGGTACTGACACCCATGCAGAAGGGAAGTATCGGAGCCATTGCGCTGAATGCAGCACTGCAGAAAGCCTTGAATCCCTCAAAGGTAGGACTGACTCGTGGAGTCAACACCTTCAAACTGGGTGACCGTGTCATGCAGCTACGAAACAACTACGAAAAGAAAGTGTTTAACGGTGACTTGGGCTATATCGAATCGGTAGATACGGATGAGAATACACTGAGTGTGAATTTCGAAGGAACACTGGTATCTTATGAAATCTCAGAATTGGAAGAACTGACATTGGCTTATGCTACTACCATCCACAAGTCGCAAGGCTCTGAATATCCCATCGTGGTGATGCCCGTCATGATGAGCCACTACATCATGCTGCAACGCAACCTCATCTATACCGGTATCACCCGTGCCAAGAAAATCTGTATTCTTATCGGCACCCCCAATGCCCTTCATTATGCCATCAACAACATGCAGGTTTTAAAA
>FR901799.1:0-3350 GCA_000437675.1 Prevotella sp. CAG:891 | reverse complement strand
CAACATGCAGGTTTCAAAACGGAATACGAAATTGAAAGTGCGGTTAAATATGTAAGCAAAGTTGCCAGAGTAATGTATGACACTATTCCATTAACAGAAAAAATATAAGCACATTGCAAATCAATTGAATTCAAGGGAGAACCCCTCGGCAATACGCCGAAAGGTTCTCCCTTTTAGTTTCTCATTTCATCCAATATGTTTTTCAACAGAAAAGAAGCATTCAGGTTCTTGGCCACTCCTTTGGCTATACGATAGGTGTATTCAATGTCTTTCGACAGGGCTATTTCAAAACAATAATTGCTGAATACCTCCTTATTTTCGTCCTCCAGTTTTGCCAGCTCCAAATCATGGGTGGCAATCAATGCCGCTACATTATGGCATATAATCTCGCGCAGGAAAACGATGGAGCCTTCCAACTTGTCTTTCGAATTCGTACCTTTCAGAATCTCATCCAAAATAATCAGGGTATAAGGATTAGACTTCACATGCTGTATGAGTTGCTTCAAGCGAAGAAGCTCCGCATTGAAATAAGAGATATCCTTTGACAGATTGTCTGTTGTTCGCATACTTGAAAACAGGGTAACGATTGAGAACCTGAAAGAGGTAGCACATACGGGTACCCCGTTGCAAGCCAGGATGTAATTGATTCCGATGGTCCGCAGGAAAGTACTTTTCCCTGCCATATTGGCTCCGGTCACGATGGCGACATGCTTCTTTCCGAGTGTAAAGCTATTAGGGACAGCTTGCTTGTAGGCCAGAAAAGGATGATAGATATCTATGGCTTCAATCACCTTCTCATCCTGTTCCGGAAGTATTTCCGCTGCGGTGTTGGCAGGATGATTGAACGAGTAATTGGCCAGACTGACCAACGCATCTATTTCGGAAATGCAATGGATCCATTTTTCCATGTGCGCCAGATGCTTTTTCTCCCATTGGATGATACGCTTCAACAGTAAAATGTCAAACAGGAAGAAACCATTGAAAAGAATATAGAAGATGGCATTCCCCCGCTGATCGAACAGGTTCAGCAAGCGCGACAATTCAGCGAAGGACTTCAAGCTGTTTGCTGAAGAAGAAAACAGTCCTTTTTGTAATTCAACCAAAACCCTAGCTTTGAATCTGGCATTCTGTATGTCATTCAAGACCTCGATATAGGCAACGAGTTCTTGATAAATTTTACTTATACTAATATTGGTTGCCAATGTCTTGCGAAAGAACAAAATCGAGCAGCCAAGATTTAATAGGAAGAATGTCATAAAATACTGCCATCCAATCAGTTTTAATAAAGCCAGCAGAAAAGAAAGAATGGTCATTCCTACGCAAACAGCAGGAATGGCGGAACGCAGGAGAAAACCGTGTTTTTGTTTTTCTGAAGCCAGCTCAGAAAGCATTTTAAGATTATCCGGAATGAACCTGTTGGCCATAAACCTGATACGCCAACTGAAGTGATCTGCCAGTTCTACAATGGCCGCCTGATTGAGAAGAATTTCCTGCTTATCCTGACAGAGGTTCGTCAATTTCTCGGCCAACCTGTCGCTCCCTTTCCGGGTGACACTTCTGTTCATCCGGTTGAATAAGGAACTTGGACCAAACAGATCCAAATCAAACGAGTATTCATGTTCTGGATTGATGTAAACCTCTCCCGAGGAAAATGATGTAAAATCGCCTTCCAGATAGGCCAGTTCATGCTTGCAGACAGACTTTTTACGTTTCAGCCCATCACAGAATTTCTGACAACGGCTGTCCAATACGCAAGCAGATAAATAAGCTGCAAAAAATGAACAGGCACCTGCCAGATTCAGAAAAGTGAAATTTTTGATAGCGAGATAGACAAAGAAAGCACTTGCACCAAAGAAAAGAAGTTTCGCCAGCAAATAGGCATTGCTCTTCCTGCGGAGCTTTGCTATTTGTACATCCAACTGTTCTATTTCCGATTGATAGATAGAATACACCATAGCTTAATTTTTAAAAGGTGCAAAGTAAAGCAATAAGCAAAAGAAAAGGCTTGAACAAATTCAAGACTTTCCATCCAGGCGTATCTTTTTACGGATATGGCTGATTGTTTCCGGGGTTACACCCAGAAAGGAGGCGATACTTCTCAATAGTACTTTCTCTTTCAACTTTGGACACCTACTCATCAGTTTCTTATACCGTATCATCGGACTGCAATAGGAATCAAGAAACCGGTCATATGCTAACTCATATAAATTTTCTGCCGCCTTCTTTCCTTCTTTCAAGTTGTCCAAATTAACTTCCCAATATGTGACTAGTTCATTCAATGCAATTTCATAAACTACACAGTCTGAAATAGCTTGAATGCTGACCTTAGACTGTTGGGATTTTATGAAGGAAGAGTAATCACATACGAACTCATTTTCAAAAGCATAGCCTACAATATGTTCAAGGCCTTCTTCGTCTGTAAACGAATACTGAAAGCTACCGGACTCAACCCACCCGGCAGACCGTGAAACTTCATGCTGGCGGATAAAAAAATCTTTCTTCCTGTATGTATGTTGCTTGCCATGTTTCAAAAAGAAATTCCTTAAAAGATGAAGACTCAAGTTCTTTTGGTAATAATTGAAATTCTTCATGGTATCAGGTAAATAAACTCATATTGTGTACAAATAGATTTTAATCACATCATAAATGCAAAGTTATATTTTAAAGATGAATATCGAACACAACAGTAGGCAGTTTTTTTATAGGTAAACAGAAAGTAATTACATCTTTAATGAGTGTCCATCATCCACCTCATCATAGTTCGTTTTCTTACCAACTTCCCATTCGCGATTGGCACTGTGGCTACCGATTCCTTTCTTGTTGAGTTTGCCAAGCCCCTGATGCGTCTTCTGCTGCAAACTCTTGATCGGATTCAATTTGGAAGATTTCTTAAAAGGAGTGCCTTTCCGTTTCTGCTTCATGGATTTCTTCTTCACCCGTTCTACATCAAAGCCTTCTTCATTCAGGTTAATAAGGATATGTTCCTTAAAATTGATGGCATAGTAGGTATCATCTACCTGACGGATGATGAAGCCTTCTTGATACATGGCGCTACGGGGTGATTTCACTTCGGGATCATTGAAGATGCTATGCAGTTTGTTCACGGCATCTGCGTAGTTGGAGCTACGCTCTGGAGATATGTCCACCAAATCCGGACGGTCCACTTTGAAAACCTTACAGAGCAGTGCCACTTCTGCAGCGCTGGTTGGCTTGAACTTTTCTATAAAGCTGATACGGTTGTTGCGGTCAATGGCCTTGGCCATAAAGGGCGGCAGTGGTCTACTCTTGCCATCAAAGTAGATGACACCTTTCTTTATATAGTCGTCCCTTAAGAATATCTTTTTCTGTTG
>FR901798.1:44646-49613 GCA_000437675.1 Prevotella sp. CAG:891 | reverse complement strand
TTATTGCCGACGAACAGATGGAACCGCCGGTAGCACTGCTCGGCTATCAGCCCGATGCGCCGCAGAATGCCATATTCTATCCGTTTGCCGACTTCTCGCCGGAATGGCAGGCATTGCGCTATGCGCTCCGGGAGAATGTCGCTTTACGTTTCTTCGATCTCCCGCTTGCCCACTCCCTTGCCTTTGAAGCGGAAAGGAAGGATGGCAGCGAACCTGTAGAAGCAGATGATGAAGCCGTTAAACACCCAGGTGACCCGTTTGACCTGCTGGCAGAAGCTGCCGGCTATCCCGATGGTGAATCGTGGTGGAACATGAACATAGAACAGCGCAGGGACGGCAACGGCATCTTCGAGGCCGTCAAAGAAGCTGTGACCGCACTCCGAGAAGCCCTCCCGGAACACACCTCCCGCAGGGACCTTGTCCGTGAAGCGTGGATGCGCCGCATGATACGGGCGGCACAGAAGGAACCTTTCGAACGCATCGCCGTCATCTGCGGGGCATGGCATGTCCCGGCACTGGAGAATATGCCAAAGGTGAAGGACGACAACGAACTGCTGAAAGGGCTCCCGAAGGTAAAGGCGAAATGCACATGGATTCCGTGGACGTATGACAGACTCACGTTCCGCAGCGGTTACGGGGCCGGCATAGACGCTCCGGGATGGTACCATTACCTGTGGCATCATCCGGAAGATGACGGCACCTGGTGGGTCAGCCGTATAGCGGCCCTTCTGAGGAAGAAGGATATGGACATTTCGGTGGCCCACGTCATTGAGACCGTTCGTCTAGCGCAGACGACAGCCGCGTTGCGGGGATTGCCCACTCCGACGTTGGAGGAATACAACGAGGCGGTAACCACTGTTATGGGCTTCGGGGACGACATGCTGCTGCAGCTCGTCCGGGAATCGCTCATCGTGGGCAATCGGCTGGGCAAAGTGCCGGAAGCGGTACCCAAAGTCCCTCTCCTGATTGACGTGGAGCGGCTGCAGAAACGACTGCGCGTCCCCTTCACGACAGAAATAAAGGAGATGACACTTGACCTGCGCAAGGAGACCGACCTGGATCGCAGCCTGTTCTTCCACCGCCTGGCCCTGCTTGACGTAGACTGGGCCAAACCTGAAAGCGCAAGCGGCAAGGGTACATTCAAGGAAAAATGGAGCCTTTACCACAGACCGGAACAGATTGTCTGCATCATAGAACGGGCGGTCTGGGGCAATACGGTGGAGGAAGCCGTGCAGAAGTACGTCTCCGACCGCATGACCGGAATCACCAGAATTCCCGAACTGACGGGACTTCTTGACCGGGTCATTCCGGCCAACCTTCCGGAGCTTGTGGAGGCAATGACCATCCGTCTTGACCGTCTGTCGGCGGCATCCACAGACATTGTGGAGATGATGGAAGCAGTTCCCGACCTGGTGAACATCGTTCGTTACGGTGATGTCCGCAATCTGGATTTCAGCAAGGTGGGCAACATGCTCCGGGCTATGGTGGCACGTATCCTTGCAGGAGGTCTGCTCGTCTGCATCAACATCGACGAGGAGGCAGCCGGAGAACTTCTTGAACACCTGTCGGCTACCGATTACGCCGTCTCCACGCTTGATGACGAAGAGCTGAACGGCATGTGGTATGGGTTCGTACAGCAGATCCGCCATTCATCGGGAGCGCATCCGCTGCTCTCCGGATATGCGGCACGCATACTCTACGACAAGGGCAGGATATCGCATGAAGAGATGCGTGACACCTTGAGCTTCTATTCATCGGTGGGCAACGCACCTTCCGACATGGCATATTGGTTTGAGGGATTTCTGCGTGCATCAGGTTCAGTATTGCTGTTGGACGACAACCTGTGGCAACTCGTGAACGGCTGGCTCTGCAGCCTGAGCGACGCGAATTTCATAGAACTGCTTCCGGTGATCAGACGCACATTCAGCAATTTCACTACGACCGAGCGACGCAAGCTCGGCGAGAAGGCCAAAGGATTCGAATTGAACGGAACCGATACCAAAATCGCCTCAGGGGAACATCCCTGCAATGACGGGGATGCATCCAAGGTGATACCTCTGCTTAACAGACTTCTGGGAATCGGATAAAATAAGGAACAGAACATGGAAACAGAATATTTGAAAAGATGGCGCATGGCTCTTGGCGGAAACGCTGCTGACGGGACGGGCGTAACGCTGACGGTGGAGGAACAGCGCCTTGACAGTTCGCTGGAAGCCGCCTATGACAGTGACCGCCGGGGCNNGAAGCCGTCTATACCAGACCCCGCCGAGGCGGGCTCGGCTCGTCGGCCCCGAAGGTAAGCCGCTGGCTAGGTGATATCCGGGAGTTTTTCCCGCAGACCGTTGTGCAGGTCATCCAAAGGGATGCCATCAAGCGTCTGCATATCGACTCGCTGCTTACCGAGAAGGAGATGCTGGCAACGGTTGTCCCTGACGTGCATTTGGTGGCTACACTGATGTCACTTGGCAGGGCCATTCCCGAAAAGAACAAGGACATGGCCCGTCAGGTTGTACGCAAGGTCGTGGATGACCTGCTGCGAAAACTCTCCTCCCCTACACAACAAGCTGTCACCGGTGCTTTGAACCGTTCGGCAAGAAGGCGCAATCCCCGTTACAACGAGATAGACTGGAAGACGACCATCCTAAAGAACCTGAAGAACTACCAACCCCAGTACAAGACCGTCATTCCGGAAGTCAGGATAGGCTACGCCAGAAAATGCAAGGCTCTGAAGGACATCATTCTCTGTCTCGACCAAAGCGGTTCGATGGGAACCTCTGTCGTCTATTCCGGCATCTTCGGTTCGGTACTGGCCTCCCTGCCGTCTGTGAGCACGCGTATGGTGGTGTTCGACACGTCGGTCGTTGACCTTACCGATGATCTGCAGGATCCGGTTGACCTGCTGTTCGGTGTCCAGCTCGGCGGAGGAACCGACATAGCTAGAGCCCTGACTTACTGTCAGGGTGTAATCACACGGCCGCAGGATACCGTGCTGGTACTGGTGACCGACCTTTATGAAGGCGGTGACGAGAAAGAGATGCGCAAGCGTTTCGCCTCCATCGTGGCCAGCGGTGTGCAGTTAATCGTGCTTCCGGCGCTGAACGATGACGGGGCGCCCTGCTACGACAAGCGCAATGCCGAGTATCTTGCCGGTCTGGGTGTTCCCACGTTTGCCTGTACGCCTGACAAATTCCCTGACCTGATGGCTGCGGCATTGAGCAAGCAGGATATCGGGATGTGGGCATCAAAGAATATCAAAGAGAGCCATTAAAGCATCTTCAAAACAATGTCTTGATTGATTTTACAACCAATAGTTTTAAATACTTAAGATATGGAATTTTTCGATTATTTTGCCCGTCTGTTCGGAATGGACCCTACACAGTTGCCCGTGTACCTGAGAATTATGACATTCATCGTTCCTGTTGTATTTGTCGTATTCTTTACCTGCTTGATTATAAGTAAAGTTCGAAAAGTCATTAAACTTGTCCGCCATGTGCGACAAGGAATCCGTGTAAAAGAAAATCCGTCACTCAACGCTGATGAGGTGCGAAAGATTGCCGTTGGCGCATTATATGCCTACCAACAGGGAGGATATGTAGATGATATGGAACTGGATGTTGACGAATCTCGCCTTACCATCATTCTGTCAGAATGGTGGGGAATTGAAGACCGGGATGATGCCGTAAACACAGTGAATTATCTGAGTAATACCCCATCGCAAAATATCCTTCCACTTGTCTTTGCTGCCTACAACGCTTCAAATAATGATGAAGCGATGCAGATAATTCGGGATGAAATTGCGAATGACCCTAATTTTGCAAACCTTCCCGATGGTATGGAACGGGCAAAAGGGTTGATTGAAAAGGCGCAAGAACAACTCTCCAACCTAAAATCACAATACGAGATTTTAGTCAACAATGGAATCATTGCATCCTCGAATGATGTTGCACGCCTTGGAGTTGTGGCATGGGATGCAGGAAGACTTAACTTTGTAGCAAGGGCAGCTTTACAGAGAGGTTTTTTGACACAGGAAGAATGTCAGCAGTGTATTGACCATGCCTATGTCATGGCAAAATCCGCAGGGTTCAGTTCATGGAAAGAGTTTGCCAACAGCTATATGTTGGGACGCACCATGTGGAATGGAGATTGCAATATGGGTGGACTTGCCGAAGATATGCTCACAAAGCCCAATTCACCATGGGTACGTTTTCCATGGGAAGCATAATAAGAACGAAAGAAGACGGATATATACATCTGGTAAACGTGCCACAAAAAAATGTATTTTACACGCTGGCATGGCTAGCAGGGTATGCTGTCAGCCATGCCTTTTGAAATTTTTGACGATTAAAAGATACGCAAGGATAACATTAAATCATATTACACATGAATACTAAGATTTTAGCATTAGGACTGCTTGCTCTTGGAGCTTCAGGATGCAGAAATACAGGCAAACAAGCCTCCCAGTTGCAAAGCGTCGGGATTGCCGTTCCGGGAGCCGCACGCATTACCATCGACAAACTGCCTGAAATATTGAGAAACGTACAAGCCGGACGGACTCAGTTTGACTTTACAGGTATTTGCGGAAATGGTACGGACTGCATCTACTTCATGCAGGAAAACGGGAAATTCTACATTGATTTTGAAGCCATGAGCAAGGAACAGCTTCCTTATCTGGATTCACTGAAACAGTTCGCAAAGGAACATAATTATCCTATTGTCGAAACAACTTATAACAATACTCCGGTCGATTACAGACATCTGAAATATGCTCCCGTCCTTAGCCTGAAAGTCAATGCAGACATAGACAGTATCGTGAAGGTCGGAAAACAAATTGAGCAGACCATTTTCAGGAACAACGAACGAACAGTTTATGAAATAGTGCCTTGATATGGATAATGTGTCGGAGAAAATAGACAGATGGCTAGGCGAACATCCGCAGTATGCCTTCTTGATATTCATCGGGGCATTCC
>FR901798.1:0-44618 GCA_000437675.1 Prevotella sp. CAG:891 | reverse complement strand
CATTCCTGTTCGTACTTTTGGGCATTATACTCAACTGGAAATGGGCTTGGGAACCCCGCACTTCTGTCGGTTGGGAACTGGTAGATACGCTCGGAGAAAGGACATACCGCTTCTGGAAAGGTGTGTTTATGGCCATTTTAATCATCATTTTAGTGGTTATATATTGCACGACTTATTAAAATGACAACAATCACATGAGAGAACAGCCATCTAAAAAACGGAAATACTACTTTTTCGACTACCTGTTCTGGTTGGGAGAAATGGCACAGAGGCATTACAAGGGTGAGCCAAGACGCCCCGACGGGGAGTCCATGCTGATGCTTTGCAGCATTATATTTATCTATGAGCCGATCTTCCTTACAACCGCTCATTTCCTTTTCGGCTCCACGGTATTTGAGTGGTTTACAGTCGCCATGATAGCCGGAAGCGTCGCAATCCTCCACTATCTATCGAATGGTCGGATATACCCGTTTTCACGAAGGGAAGCGGTCATGCAGCACTATGAAGGACGCAGGTTCAGCCCCTTCAGATGTTACTTCTTCGTGTTCTCCCTCGGCTTTCTGATTATTGCCGAAATGTACCTGTTGCCAAGCACACTGATGCGGATAGACGGGCACAAGGCGGAGCCGGTGGAGAACACACGGACGGAAGTTCCACAAAGGTGGAGGGATTACCTTGCACTGCATATCACGGTAGGAGCCCGTCAGGAAGTACCCAGCGAAGCCTTGCAATATCTGATCAATCAGGACAGTCGCACATCCCGCTACGGGCAACCGGTCTATGTCATGCAGGTAAGGGAGGAAGATATGGGAGGAGAGTTCCGTAAAAGATTGCTAAGCTATGCCACTTTTGATGAAATCCAAGACGACAGCCGCAAGTTTGTCGAATGTACATGGGTCAAGGGATATACACCGGACAGCATAAGGGTACTGCTAACTGGGTGGTACGAGGTAAGAAATGCCGAACTTTGTCCAGTGGACTCTTTGGAATGGACGGAAGATACGGATTTTTTAAAATTGCAAAAGTATGAGAAGAACCCAAACAAGAAGACCTCATTTATTTCGCCTGATTGCGATGATACATAAAACCGCATACATCCATGCCTACGATATGCTGCGAAGGAAAGGAGTACATAATTGGGTGGAGCGCCGGGCTGGCGGAATAATCGAACTTCCCTATCTCTCACTAATTTTAGTGGCATTGCTTTCTTTAAAAGGCGAACCGAACAACAGTCAGAAAATAATTATCACCTTCCTAATCGGATGTGCGGTTGTCGCAGCATGGTGTACCTCTGGCTATCAGCTCAAATCCGCTAATTGGAGAATGGAAATTCGGGAAGAACTTGATTTGCGTCCTCAATATTGGAAAAAAGCAATAGTGGTGTACTATGCCGTTGTCATTGCAGTGGCGGTAGTGGCAAGTCTTGTCATGCCCTATGTATAAATCCGAAGTGAAACATCAGGGCAAAGTTCGCAATGGCCAGGGCGATGGCAACAAGGACTATTTTGGCAAGCTTTCTGCCGGGATGTTTCATCTTTCCGTAATGTTCACAGAGTGCTTCACGACGTCCGGCTGTGTAGCGGAACAGACAGAACAAGTCGGGAAGAGAACAGAGAAATATGAGTATGAAGAAACCAACGCCCCAACCGAAAAAGTGAGATAGCAGCGGTATTCCAAGTGGCATGAGTATGGGAAAAAGCCAGCAAAAGAATAACAGCATATTCCCGTTAAAATGAGTATGCTCCCTTTCGTACCAAATCTCGGCTACATACCACATATAGTCGATGAAACAGAACCTGAATTTGCGTTTGTTCTTATCCATGCTCTCACTTCCATACAAAGAAATCAATCAACATGAGGATAATTAGAAGGCTGACCAACACTATCTTAATTCGTCGACGTGTTTCAGGCTTGCAATCGTCAAAGAACCATAGTTTGCCATTGAACTGCCAATGATACGCCCAGTCCCAACGCAACAGCAAGCCTACGAGCCATAGTACCAACAACTCAACACAAAACAACAGCCCGTATTTAGGGTGAGTCTGTAACCATTCGAAAAATGCCCCGGCTTTGCTGTTCATCATTTCGTATATATCGGTAACTGTCATACTCATAAAAGAAAAGGATTCCGAACACAAAAATAATGTTTTCAGTTCACATAATCCCTGCTTTATACCTAAAAACAGTGCAAAGAAGAGTCCAAATCTATGATAAAACATTATTTTTGCAGAGAAATCTGAAAATAATGTCATGAGTAAAATTCTAATAATTGCAATAATCGTTTTATCCAGTTGCAGTTCTATAAAACACTACAACATGTTTCAATGTGACAACGGCAGCGACTATGTCAGCGAAGGGATGTATCGTATCGTAGATCAAAGAGGGCGCATAGGATATGCGGATGAAAGTGGAAAAACAGTTATTAAGCCCCGTTTCGCTTTCGGCTTCCCTTTCAAAAATGGCAAGGCAAAAGTAACCGAAAAAGGAACGATGAAAGAAGTGCCGGGTTCGGGCGGAGAATACCACTATTGGAATAGTGACGAATGGTACTACATCAACAAAAAGGGGAAAAGAATAATACCCGAATAAATATCATATATACTATATCAATATACATGTCTATACACAAAAATTACTCATAAAGGAGACTGTACCCTGATTGATACAGCCTCCTTTATATTTACTAATTGAAAAACTAAATGTTCAAAACGATAATTCCTAATGCCATTTATAACGGCGTTGATATATCAGAAATAATTATCAGATTAAAAACACTTTCATACAATTCAATTATTACTTCACTTCATGTCGTTAGAATGTTTCATTGAGATTTCTTCACCATGAATATCAAGGAACTCATAACTCAAGTAAGGCAAATTTTGATTGGCAATAATTTTAACTCCAAAGCCATATTTCATTTGCCATCTTCTTTTAATTGAAAAGAAACCTTGATTCAGATAGGCAGCTACAAAGGGATGAACATGCAAATAAAATTTTCGGATACCCAATTTATTTACAAGCATATCGATTTTATATTCCAATGCATCTGTAAAGAGGATACTTGGCTTAATTTTACCAGTTCCACCACAAGTTGGACAAGTTTCATCGACATTAACATCCATAGCCGGTCGAACGCGCTGGCGCGTTATTTGCATAAGGCCGAATTTTGAGAGAGGCAAAATCGTATGACGAGCCCTATCCTTTCTCATATTTTCAACCATTCGCTCGTACAACTTCTGTCTGTTTTCAGGAAGATTCATGTCAATAAAATCGACGACAATTATACCTCCCATATCTCTTAACCTGAGTTGTCGAGCAAGTTCATCCGCTGCACCTAAATTTACATCCAAAGCATTTACTTCTTGTCCCTCCGGGCTTTTAGAACGATTGCCACTATTCACATCTACTACATGAAGAGCTTCCGTTTGTTCTATAATTAAGTAAGCACCGTGTTTATAAGTAACGGTTCTGCCTAGCGATGTCTTTATTTGCTTTGTTACAGAAAAGTTGTCAAATATGGGTACATTTCCCTTGTAAAGTTTGACAATATCCTTACACTCTGGAGCAATAAGAGTTACATAATCCCGAACTTCTTGAAAAATGTTAGGGTCATTTACGTAAATATTCTCATATGAAGGATTAAACAAGTCTCTAAGCAAAGCGACAGTTCTTCCTGTTTCCTCGTAAACAGTTAGCGGCAATTTATAATTTTGCGCACGCGCCTGTTTAATTTTTTGTACAGCATTCTCCCAACGGCTAAAAAGTATTTTAAGCTCCGTATCGAGTTCTGCCACGCGTTTTTTTTCTGCAACTGTACGTATTATCACACCAAATCCTTTGGGCTTAATACTTTGAATAAGTTGTTTGAGTCGGGCTCTCTCAGTGTTTGATTTAATTTTCGAAGAAACAGAAACTTTATCACTAAAAGGTATAAGAACCAAATAGCGACCGGCGAACGAAATTTCTGATGTAAGGCGAGGACCTTTGGTATTTATAGGTTCCTTTACAATTTGAACCAAGATTTCTTGACCTACCTTTAAAGTATTCTGGATACTTCCGTCTTTGTCTAATTCCGGTTGGTTATTTACTTTATCTGGAGTAACATTCTGTTTTCCGGCATTGACAAGTTGTAAGTATTTGTCCAGAGAATGGTAGTGCGTACCTAAATCCAAATAATGCAGAAAGGCATCGCGTTCAAATCCAACATTAATGAAGCAAGCATTGAGTCCTGGCATCAGTTTCCGAACTTTTGCCAAGTAGATGTTTCCAACAGAAAAATGTTCTGTACGACCTTCACGCTGATATTCTACGAGTCGTTTATCCTCGAGCAGGGCGATCGAAATATCTGTTGCTGTTACATCTACAATAACTTCGCTTGTCATGTATACTTTTATTTGAGTTGCTTTTTAATGGAAGATAACTTCCAAGAAGCTAGATAATAAATTAAAACGAGTAAACGAGTTGAAGGCTCTATATGAGACAATCGTATAGCTCGTTTACCCGTTTGTCATTAAAGACTTATGAAGGAGTCATCGAGACTATTTGCTCTTATGACGATTCTTACGCAGTCTTTTTTTACGCTTGTGAGTAGACATCTTGTGTCTTTTTTTCTTTTTTCCGTTAGGCATACCTATTACGTTTTATGGTTAATTATGTTAGTTGTATAGAAATTCTTAAAGGTAATCTGATTAGTCTTCAGATTGTTGTGAACGGCTTTTTTCGAATACAGCTTCAGCAAATTCCTTAGCAGGCTTAAAAGCTGCGATGTTATGTTCAGGAATAATAATCGTTGTATTTTTAGTAATATTTCTAGCCGTCTTAGCCGCTCTATGCTTTAGATAAAAGGTACCGAAGTTTCTGAAGTTAACAGTATTTCCGCCGATAAGTGCAGACTTTATTGTACTTGCATACGCATCGATAACCTTGGCTACAATTTCTTTATCAACACCAGTTTGTTTTACAACAGACTTGATGATTTCAATTTTAGTCATGTCAGCTTAGTAGTTATGTTGTTCCTTTGAAGTCTCGTCTTTAGCAGCCCTCATCCTAATCTAAAGATTGTTACATGCTAACATTTATCCTATTACATTTTTGATGCGGACTATTGATGCTCATTAAAACGGATGCAAAGATATAATTTCCAGTTGATTTAGAGAAATTTTATCATGTATTTTCACTAGAATTCAACTGATTTTTGACATGACAAATGATTTTGACAAGCAAACATTGAGTACCAAAACCCTAGTTACTTATCAAAATCATTTTTAAAGAAATTAGTTAGTCTTTCGTTACCGGAATTTTTTCGACTCGACGAATGTGTCTGCCACCTTCAAATTCAGTTCCGAAAAACTCATCCATAATGTTGCGAGCTGTTTCGGTATCGATATATCTACCGGGCATTACCAAAACATTTGCATCATTATGCAAACGCGTCATGTGAGCTATTTCAGGAATCCAGACAAGAGCTGCTCTAACATGCTGATGCTTATTGAGCGTCATGGAAATTCCTTCACCGCTTCCGCAAATAGCAATACCTTGACCAACTTCACCTTCCTTCATACCATTAGCTAAAGCATGAGCGAAGTCAGGATAGTCACAACTGTCTGTAGAATATGTGCCATAATCCTTAAAAGGAATATGCTTTTCTTCCAGATATTGCTTAACAAACTGTTTTAATTCAAAACCAGCGTGATCGCTAGCCAATCCTATTGTTTGCATTATCAATAAAACTTATTCATTGAGAAATTTAACAACCTCATTGTGGATATTCTGTGGCGTATAACCCAACTTCTCATCCAGCACCTTATAGGGAGCACTGAAACCAAAGCTTTCAAGTCCGTAAACTTTACCGTTACCGCCAACAAGTCCTTCAAAAGTAACAGGAAGACCAGCCGTCAAACCGAAAATCTTAGCATTCTTGGGCAAAAGACCTTCTTGATATTCTTTGCTTTGACGACGGAAAAGTCCTTCGCTGGGGCAGCTAACGACTCTAGCCTTAATACCATCTTGCTTCAACAAAGTAGCAGTTTCTGCAAGTGTGCTAACTTCAGATCCTGAAGCAATCAGAATTACATCAGGATTTTCTTCTTGAATAACTGCATAAGCGCCATGAGCGACACCTTCTTCATAATTAGTACCTGCAGGTAAATCGTTAACATTCTGTCTGCTAAAAATCAATGCCGTAGGAGTACTCATATTTTCCATGGCCATTTTCCAACAAGCAGTAACTGCATGTACATCGCAAGGACGGAACACACGCACACTATCATTGCCGCTGTGATTCTTAAGTTTCTCCATGAGACGGATTTGAGCTTCCTGCTCCACGGGTTCATGAGTAGGACCATCTTCTCCCACGCGGAAAGCGTCATGCGTCCAAACGAACTTCACAGGAACTTCCATCAAAGCAGCCATACGGATTGCCGGTTTCATATAGTCAGAGAATACGAAGAACGTACCCATAGCCGTAATCATACCGCCATGCAACATGATACCAATACATACACATGCCATGGTAAGTTCTGATACACCAGCCTGCAAGAAACCACCTGCAAAATTCGTACGACTAATTTCTGTCGCATGCTTCAAGAAACCATCGGTTTTGTCTGAGTTACACAAGTCTGCCGATGATACAATCATATTGGGAACATACTGTGACAACAGAGCCAAGCAATTAGCCGATCCGTTACGAGTAGGCGAATTAGGTTTCTGTTCGATTGTATCCCAAGGAATTTGCGGTAATTTACCTGCCATCCAGTCGTCAAGCAAAGCAGCCTTATCAGCATTTGCTTCAGCCCAAGCCTTTTCTTCAGCCTTACGTTCAGCAACAATTTTACGCAAATCCTGCTTACGTTCTTCATACATTTGAGCTACATCGTCGCGAATCACAAAAGGATTCTCAGGATCAGCGCCCAAGTTTTTAATCGTATTCACGTAAGCATCACCGCCTAAAGGAGCACCATGCGTTTTACAATCACGTTCATAAGACGTATTGTCAGCCTTACGACAGCCCTTACCCATTACGCAGTGACCAATAATAAGCGTAGGACGGCTTTCTTCACGTTGAGCCTCCTTCAAGGCAGCACGAATCTGTTCACAGTCATTGCCGTCAATCTCAATTACATTCCAATTCCAAGAACGATACTTCATTCCTGTATCCTCAGAAATAACAGTAGCCGTTTCGGTTGACAACTGAATTTCGTTGGCATCAAAGAACATAATCAAGTTATTCAAGCCCAAGTGACCAGCAATGCGTCCGGCACCTTGTGAAATTTCTTCCTGAATACCGCCATCCGAGATATAGGCATAAATCTTTTCTTTGTCAAAACCCGGATTTCCCGTACGTGCATACAAAGCCTTAGCAGCAATAGCAGCACCCACAGCATAGGTATGTCCCTGTCCTAAGGGGCCGCTGGTATTTTCGATACCTCTTTCCGGACAAACTTCAGGGTGTCCGGGAGTTGGCGATCCCCACTGACGGAATTGTTTTAAGTCCTCGATGCTAAAGTTTCCAATGAGGGCTAATTGTGAATATAGCATCGGTGACATGTGGCCAGGATCCAGGAAGAAGCGATCGCGGCAACGCCATGTAGGTTCATCGGGGTCAAAGGTCAAGAATTCGGAATAGAGCACGTTGATAAAGTCTGCACCGCCCATTGCACCACCTGGGTGTCCCGATTTTGCGCGTTCAACCATACTTGCTGCCAATATACGTATGTTATCAGCTGCAAGATTCATGAGTTCTTTTGAGTGTTCCATTGATATATTGCTATATTCGGTTAAAATCATTGCAATTTTGATGTGCATAATTGCTTACACACCTATTTATTAGCGCAAAGTTACAAAATTATTGGTATTTCTATGGATATTTTTGCTTGAAAAGACCCTTTTTATTAAGAACCTTATGCATTTAAGCACGATAATCAAGCATAAGCATCAACCATTAAGTACAAAATGAATCTATTAAATACTCAATTCATCAAGTACCTTAATAAGTTTCTTATCCATGCTCTTACGCTTGCCGATGGCATCAATAAAAGGCACATATACCACCTCGTTATTACGCACACCTACCATTACATTTCTCTGTCCCTGTACCAATGCTTCAATAGCACCGACACCTACCTGCGAGGCCAAAATTCTATCACGAGCAGAAGGGCGACCACCGCGTTGCAAATGTCCCAAAATAGAAACACGAACATCGAAGTTTGGATACTCCTTATTTACGCGGTCAGCGTAATACATTGCACCGCATTTAGGACTTTCACTGACAATAACGATACAACTCTTCTTACTTTTACGAATACCACGCGACATGAATTCAATGAGCTGATCGCTGCCCGTAGTATCTTCCGGAATGATTGCAGCTTCTGCACCGGCAGCAATCGCACTATTCTGCGCCAAGAATCCAGCATCGCGTCCCATCACTTCAACAAAGAAAATACGTTCATGTGATGTAGCAGTATCACGAATTTTATCAACACATTCAGTAATTGTATTTAAGGTAGTGTCGTAACCAATCGTGTTGTCCGTGCCATACAAGTCGTTATCAATAGTACCTGGCAAACCGATACAAGGAAAATCGTATTCTTCTGCCAATTTCATTGCACCTGTCAGCGAGCCATTACCGCCAATAACAATCAAAGCATCTATCGACTCTTTCTTTAATGTCTCATACGCTTTTTTCCGACCGGCAGGTGTCTGGAATTCTTTTGAACGTGCAGTACGCAATATAGTACCACCCGTTTGTATAATATTACTGACGTCCTCGGTCGTAAAGTTCTTGACTTCATCATTTATGAGTCCATCAAAGCCGCGATAAATACCCTTAATTTTATAACCATTGCAAATACCACTTCTGGTCACAGCACGGATTGCTGCATTCATGCCGGGAGCATCACCACCCGATGTAAGAATGCCGACACATCTAATTTTACCCATATTCTTACCTTTTTGAAGATTGAAATATTTCGTGTAATTATTTTTATAAGAAAATTCTTTACATCAAGATTGACTGTGCAACAAACACAAGAATTCCGACAAAAAAACCAACAAATATCTTAGGGGTAATATGCCGGAAATACCAACCAAAACTAACACCCTCCATTCGCATAAGCAAAATGCCAGCCAGTGTTCCTGTTGAAAGTAACGAACCACCCAATGCTGTTACATAGCTCAGCAATGGCCAGAAATCGCTTTCAGCCCGCACCACATCCGGCAAAACGGCTGCATCAGACTGATTAAAGATACTAACACCTGCAATCAAGGTTGGAATATTACCCAGGAAAGCAGCAATTACTGTGAACGCACCATTCAGTACATACAAGTTACTAATATTTTGGGCCAACCAATTAAATAAATCCAACAATAAGCCAGTTTCTTTCAAGGCCCCAAACATCAGCAACAGCCCTACGAAAAACAGCACATTTTGCAAATTAGCATATTGCAAAGCCATCGGCAAGCGTCTGCCTACCATTTGATCGCTTCCCAATAATTGTCTATTGCATATTTCGTTGACAATCCAAAGCAGAGCCAATACACACAAAGCACCCACAAATGGAGGCATCAGAGTTAGCCTATGAAAAGTTGGTATAAACCACAAACCGCCGATTCCAACAAACAGCATCAGCAAACGCTGCGGTCGTGACAAAAGTGTATCATCTCCACGATATGGTAGTTTTGTTGTAGCGAACTGTATTCGATTAGGCAAATTGCGCTGAAGCAAAAGCAACACAACAGCCAACGACGCGGATATGGGCAAGAACAAAGTCAAGAAATAAGCTGTTGGACTCACCAATCCATCAGTCCACAACTTAAGTGAAGTTATATCACCGATTACACTTATGGAACCGCCTAAATTAGCAGCCAATATAATGACGGTACAATATATACGACGCAAGTAATCAGACTGTAACAAGGGATGAACTATTGTAAACAGCAACACAACTGTAGCTAAATTATCAAGATTTGCTGACAACACAAAGGTTATCAAAGCAAGTACCCACAGTAATTTTTGGGGATTGCGCGTACGCAACCATTCGGCAATAAAATCGAAACAACCATTATTACTAAGTACTTCAACGATACATGTAGTTGCAAGCAAAAATAAAAATATACTAGCGCATTGTGCAATATAATTTACAAATATATGTTGCGCTATAAATGCCTTCACAGAATTGGCACTTATACCGTAAGTTGAAAGGAAATTCAAAAAATCGATTGGATGCTCAGCTGCAACAAACTGAATTCCATTGGCTATATATAAAAGCCAACAACATACACCAGCAAATATTGCCACTGCAGCCTTATTTATATGGTTCAGTGGCTCAGTCGCAATCAACAAAAGGCCGATAAGCAATATAGCTAATAGAATTATAGCCATGGCATTACAATCAATTATACATTTCTGAGCGGCAAACGGGGTTCGAACCCGCGACCCTTGGCTTGGGAAGCCAATGCTCTACCAACTGAGCTACTGCCGCTTATTTTTAAAAAGTTATTCACTGGTAGATAAAAACATCATATCATCCACTTAATGAAATGCGAAACGCCCTTGTATGGTCTTCAGAAAGTACAGGTGTTTTCTGCAAACCACTGAAACTAAGTGCATAATCGCTACTGCAAATATAGTAATATTTCGACAAACCAAACTATTTATGTATATTTTTTATCACGCTCCAACAATATTGCACTCACACACTCAACATCCGCAACCTTAACTAGAGCAAAACATCAACAATTAATCATATTATCATTGATTTTCAATATTATAAATCCGCATATACATTATAAATTCAATGCTTACAACCCAAACATTCCTCTATGAACCGCAATAAATATCAACAAAGACTGCAGATAAACTACATAATAACCTAAGATGGGCAGTCATAAAAAATGCCGATATTCATTAGAAGAAAATACCATTTTCCTTTTGTTTGGCATAAGGTTTACACTAACTTTGCACTCGTATGTACCATAATAAGCAAAAAAAACACTATCTATTATTCAATACCGCGCGCATAGTTAATTATGTGCGCTTATTCGTGTCAATACTATCCCTAAGCGTATTAAATGCTTGCAGCAGCGAAAAGTTTTTGCTCGAAGGACAGTCCGTCTTATCTGAGGTTGACATTAAAACCGACAGCAAATACATTAAGCCAAGCAATTATAGAGGTTTTATTCGTCAGGAACCTAATGCTAAGTGGTTCACACTCGTCAAAGTACCACTGGGTATATATTGCATGTCAAAAGCAGACTCAATTAAAGGTAACAAAGGTTTTTCCAAAGTTCTGAAAAAAATTGGCGAAGCACCAGTAATTTATGACGAAGAACTCACAAAACAAAGCCTCCAAAACCTGACACAAGGTATGCGCAGCGAAGGTTTCCTACACGCATATACCGACACTACCATCACCCGCAAAAGACACAAAACACAGGTCACTTACAAAATGCATCCTGGTGTTCGGTTTTATATTCAGCATTTAAAGTTTAGCTTTGATAATGATACAATATTTCATTCATTTCTAGCAGATTCAGCATCAACCTTTCTACGACAAGGTATGGCTCTCAACCTGAATACGCTTTCAGCAGAACGCGACAGAGTCATCAACTCACTCCGCAATCGTGGTTACTACTTTTTGAATAAAGAATACATTAGTTACGACATCGACACCATAGCCGGATCGAAAGCTGTAGGCGTTACCCTGAGGTTTCAGATGCCTGCTGGTGTTGACTCTCTCCGTGCTTACAAACAGCAGCGCTTCCGCAATATCACACTGTTTGAAAACGACCCTCAGGAAAAGACATCGCATGGTGACACCATTTCCTATCGTTCTCTGCAATTTGTTTACACTGGTAAACCCTGGTTAAACAAACGCACCTACCTGACTCACATGGGATTTAGGGCAAATAGCTTATACAATGAACAAGACGTACAAGCCACCTACGGAAATTTGAATGCATTGCCAGCTATCAGTTACACTGCACTTAAGATTAACCCCGTGCCTCAATTTCCCGACAAACTCGACTGCGACATCCGCTTACATCGTAAGAAACCGCACAGTATCGGACTTGAAGTAGAAGGAACCAACACCTCGGGTGACTTGGGTGCTGCAGTATCACTTACCTACAGCAATCGCAACTTGTTCAAAGGTTCTGAGCAGCTATCATTCAAGTTACGTGGAGCTTACGAGGCTATATCTGAACTTGAAGGATATTCCAACCAGAATTTTCTGGAGTTTAGCGCCGAAGCTAATTTGCGATTTCCGAATCTGCTTATGCCGCTCATCAGCATTGACAAAAAGCGCATACTCAAAGCTTCTTCTGAAGCGCAGATTCTATACGATATGCAAGACAGGCCTGAATTTCATCGCCGCGTACTTACCGGCACATGGGCCTATCGTTGGAAAAATGCAACTAAGCCCAACTGGCTACATCGTTACGACTTGATTTCGTTGAACTACATCTACATGCCTTGGATTTCCGATACCTTCCGCAAAGATTACCTTGAAGGTGACGATCCATACTACTCTGTTCTTCGGTACAGCTATGAAAACTTGTTTATCATGCGAACCGGATACAGTTTTACCTACAATTCACTGCGTGATGCGGCCAACCTGCCAACCGGACTCTATCAAACCAACGGGTTTCAGATCAAAATGAATGTTGAATTTGCCGGAAATCTGCTCTACGGCATTTCAAAAATGGCAAAGCAACACAAAAGTGCCAAAGGCTCGTATAAACTTTTCGGCATTGAATATTCCCAATATGCCAAATTCGATTTCGACTTCGCCAAAAGCGTTGTACTCAGCGAAAAGAATTCACTGGCTTTTCACATAGCCTTAGGCATTGGTATTCCTTATGGAAACTCAACCATACTTCCCTACGAAAAACGCTATTTTTCGGGGGGTGCCAATAGCGTGCGAGGATGGAGTGTACGTGGTTTAGGACCGGGTTCATACAAAGGGAAAGATGGTAAAATCAACTTTGTGAATCAAACGGGTAATCTGAAGTTAGATTTAAGTATGGAATGGAGAACATTTCTTTTCTGGAAACTCCATGGTGCTTTCTTTATTGATGCCGGAAATATATGGAACACACGTTCCTATCCCGACATGGAAGGAGCTTTGTTCAAGTTCAACGAATTCTACAAGCAGATTGCCGTTTCCTATGGCATAGGGGTTCGATTGAATTTTGACTATTTCATTCTCCGTTTGGACGGAGGTATGAAAGCCATCAATCCTGCAGTACCATCCGGCAGATTACACTACCCTATTTCAAAACCTGACTTCGACCGCGATTTCACCCTGCATTTCGCTGTTGGCCTGCCGTTTTAACCCACTAATTATTTAACTCAAACAAAAGGGTACATACCCTCTAAAACAGCTTATTTCTATTGCATGCACCATACGGTCTGATTAAATGCAAAGTCATTCTTTTATCAGGCAGTACGACTAAAATGATGGGTGCATCGCAAAACACACATTTGTCAATATGCTCAAATTCATCTCATTATCATCCGGAAGCAGCGGAAACTGCTATTATCTGAACTGCGACGGATACGGCATAATCATCGACCTTGGCATAGGCATTCGTGCCTTCAAGAAACATTGCTCCGACTATGGCATCAAGCTGGCTGAAATTAACGCCATGCTCGTTACTCACGACCATACCGACCATGTAAAAGCCGTGGGTGTACTCTCACAAGCTTTTCGCGTTCCTGTGTACACATCTGAGAAAGTACACCACTCCATACAACTTAACCATTTTGTTTCGAAGAAGGTTCCTACCGATTTACAACATATCATCAATCATGGCGAAACATTTGCGCTCGGACCTTTTCAAATAACTTCATTTGCAGTACCTCACGACAGTGCTGAAAATAATGGCTACATCATAAAGGCCGATAACAAATGTTTGGTGTTAATGACAGACATTGGCCATTTCACAGATGAAATGCCCGACATTATAAAGCAAGCTACACATCTGATAATTGAATCGAACTACGACGAACGAATGCTAGCTTGCGGACGCTATCCACTCAGACTTCAAAAGCGCATCAGCAGCGGATACGGACACGTCAGCAACAGGCAAACGGCACAATTCCTGGCTCAACACATCAACGCTCAACTCACAAAGCATATATGGCTCTGCCATTTAAGTGCCGAGAACAATATTCCACGCATAGCTCTTGAAGCGTCAACTGCTGCATTAACTGAAATTGGATTAAACGTAAACACAAACGATGGTATTAAAGTAGAAGTGCTTGCCCGCCGAACACCTTCGCTCATGACCGAACTTTAATACTCATGTAATTCTTGACTAACAATCAGCAAAAGGCCTCCCCCGATAATCCGTTCATCAGAACGAATGTTCGAGGGAGGCTTTTTATATATGTAGAAATCATTCGATAGAAAATCAATGCTAACCGAAGCAGCGCGATAAATTCACTTAACAAGCGTGCTGCCAAGGTGCAACCTAATGGGCAAAGCAAATACAAAACAGTATGCAACTTATTAGTGAAGCAGTCTGAACACCCTTATACCAACAGCTGATTTTTGATTATATAAATATTGCTGCAGCGTTTTGGGTTCTTCAACCACCTTATGATGCAACGACGAAGCATTCAGCAAGTGCAGCTTACCATCCTTTCCCCACACCGCGAATCCTAAGTGTGAGTAATCCAGACCGGCTTTTCGGGTAACAATAGCCACCAAATCACCATCATGAATGAATCCTAAGTACTTGCGCGAATACCCCGTTTTTGCCTCAGGAAGATAAGTACCGTCATTCCCGTTATACTGTTTTTCAAGCTGCGCAATTCGCGCAATTCGACGAGCATTTCCTTTAAGAAATTTATATTTTTCGGAATGCTTCGACATATAGTAATTATTCACTCGTAAAGGTGACGTACAATATTTGCTATCAGACACTTCCTTGATGATACCTTTGTCTATGTTATTATGCATCCACCAGGTAAAATAGTGCAAACGCGACAAATAACCATCCATCTTACCATTCCAATAGCGTAATTTCATCAAATTACGGCAGTAATCGGAAAAGCTGTCACTACCCTGCCGTTTTGTCATGCTCAAAGCCAACACTGTTTCAACCAGTGTCGTACAGTCCAAACCTCTTAAATTAACCACCAATTTTTCAGGATCAGACACTTCGAGTGTTGATGCCACATAGGGCAAACCTTTAAATTGGCGGGCATAAAAAAGCACTTCATTTCCCAACACTTTCTGCTGAAGTAGCCGCACCACCTTTGCTGAATCTTTTGCAGTATACACACAATGCTGCAGCACATTGTCTGGCGATACACTGGTTCTATTCACTTCACCACCCAAAGAAGTGAATGGCACGAAGTTACGCCCTACAACAGGCAATGCCATAGCTGAGAATAGTACAGAAAAAACGAGCTTAGAAACTATTGATTTCATCACATCACATTTTAGAAAAACTAAAACAGGAACTTAAAAAACACTTTGTTCAATAAGATTCGGGAACTACACCCTTCATGTTGAACCAAAAGCATTTTTAAGTTCCTGTTCTAAAAGAGAAGAGGAAACCTCCACTCTACTTTTTTTACGGTTTTTATTTACTAAATCAAATCAACCGAACGCTTAATAAAGCTATTCAAGGCTTCGCCCTTCAACAAACCATTCTGCAACAAGGCCAAGTCAACCAACTGAGCAACTACGGGATTTTCTGAACTGTATTTCTTCCAGAGATCACGGCGTACGTTCTCCTGCTTTTCAATGTCAGCATTGCAGTCTTCAAGCTGTTTTTTATCCTCAGCCGTCAATTCGTCAGCCTTTTTATCCTTCTGGCTCTGCTCAATAGCCATCTGACGGGCCTTCAATCCCTTGAGTTCATTTTCGACAGGTTTCAGCTCCTCGCCAAGTGCAGTGTGCATATTGTCGAGCACATTCTTAATCAAGCGATGGTCAGCATTGAGCACCAAGTTATACATATCAGGCATTTCACCATAGAACGACATACCCTGCTGGTAGCGGCTCATATCCTTCATTCGGCGCATATATTCGCTTTGCGTAATCAGCACAGGCGAAGCATTTTCGCCCAACGAAGCCGTTTCAACGTAGAACTCGGTCTTGTCGATAGCAGGCAACTTTGCCTTAAACACACCACTCAAGCCAGCGCTGTCCTCCTCGCTCAACTCCGTTTGCTTACGATCTTCTTTCTGAATCAAACGATCTACCACATCGCTGTCGACGCGGGTGAAACGGCTCTTTTCGAATTTCTGTTCCAAGAGTCCCACCAAGGGAGCATCTAACTGTCCGTCTAACAGAATTACACTATAGCCTTTTTTCTGAGCCGATTGAATGTAAGCGTACTGTTCGTCGCGATTCGTGGCATACAGATAAATAAGGTTTCCATCCTTATCGGTCTGGCTATCCTTAATTAAGTTAGCATACTCCTCGTAAGTAAAATACTTGCCATCCATATCCTTGAACAATGCAAAATTCTTTGCTTTGTCATAGAAGTCAGTTTCTGAAAGCATTCCGTAGTGAATGAAGAGTTTAAGATCGTCCCATTTTGCTTCAAAGTCCTTACGATCGGTCTTGAAGATTGACTGCAAACGGTCGGATACTTTCTTCGTGATATACGACGAAATTTTCTTTACGTTTGCATCGCTCTGCAAATAGCTGCGACTCACATTCAAGGGGATGTCTGGCGAGTCAATCACACCATGAAGCAATGTCAAGAAGTCGGGCACAATATTCTCGACTTGATCAGTAACAAATACCTGATTGCAATAGAGCTGAATCTTATTGCGATGAATTTCGATATTGTTCTTGATGCGCGGGAAATACAGAACACCAGTGAGGTTAAACGGATAGTCTACATTCAGATGAATCCAGAACAAAGGTTCGTCAGACATGGGATAAAGTTGACGATAGAACTTCTGATAGTCCTCGTCTTTGAGTGTAGACGGAGCTTTGGTCCATAAGGGCGTAGTGTCGTTTACCACATTATCTTCCTCAGTTTCAACCTGCTTACCGTCTTTCCATTCGGTTTTCTTGCCAAATGCAACGGGAATGGGCAAGAAACGGCAATATTTATTAAGCAGTTCCTGAATTTTGTGGTTTTCAAGAAATTCTACGCAATCATCTGAAACGTGAAGTACAATATCAGTACCACGATCAGCCTTTTCGCAATCGTCGATTTCGAAAGCGGGCGAGCCATCGCAGGTCCACTTTACGCCATGGGCATCGTCGCGATAACTGCGCGTAATAATATCTACGCGATCAGACACCATGAACGATGAATAAAATCCCAAGCCAAAATGTCCGATGATGGCAGAAGCATCTTCCTTGTATTTTTCAAGAAAATCATTTGCGCCAGAAAACGCAATTTGATTGATATATTTATCAATTTCCTCGGCAGTCATACCGATACCACGGTCGCTAATGGTCAGCGTCTTGGCATCTTTGTCTATTGACACGCGCACTGTCAAATCGCCCAACTCACCTTTGAAATCGCCCTTCATCGACAGGGTCTTCAGTTTTTGAGTTGCATCGACAGCATTGCTCACAATTTCACGAAGAAAGATTTCGTGATCGCTATACAAGAATTTTTTGATGACAGGGAAAATATTCTCTGTAGTTATGCCAATATTACCTTTTTGCATGGTGTTTATGTTGTTAGTTAATAGTAACCTACTACATGCAACATTTATGCCAAAGTAGGATCGTACGCTGACTATCTGCATTAAATTCTATCTAAATACACATCTATTTATATCGCGCGCACGCGAGAGGATTTTTTGACGCAAGGTAGGTTCTGTCAATTTGGTCATTTGTCACTACAAGGTGCCAACCGGGAAATAACGGGATTTTGTTACATGACACTCACGAACCAACACTTACTGAACAAGATGTTATCAGATTAAGCAACAAGCCGAAAGTTGAACGTAACTCTTCGCCTGTAGAACTCGTAGCAATTTTAACGAACACCCTAACAAAGTAAAAAATCAAAATCCGACTGATTTGCCGATGACAGAACGACATAGGCATTCCGAAGACCGACATTGTAGCATTTCTGAAAACGCTAGTTTTCAGCAGTTCCGAGATTCTTCAAACTAGCTCGGAACTAATTCAAACTAGGTCGGAACTAATTCAAACTAGGTCGGAACTAATTTCAACTAGCTCGGAACTAGTTTTGACTAGCTCGGAACTAATTTTGACAATCGCGGAGCAGATTTTTACCATGCCTGCTTCCAAGCTAAAACTGACCGCAAATTGATGACAAACCGGGCTTTGATATTTAAATATATTTTACTTTCTAAGCACTCAAGTTGTTAACATTTTAAGCAAGGATGCGGGTAAAGTTTCAAACATATACCTATACAGGCATACATAGCTTTCGGCGAAAATACTACTGAGCCCATAAATCTACACGTTGCATAAAAAAACAGAAGCAATGCTTTATCCCATCGGATTGCATTGCTTCTGTTTTTATTGATGTGCACTTACAAACAATCTGCAGTGCATCCTTTCGTGAAATGTATTATTCTTCGACCTCTACCCACTTCATTTTCTTTACTTTAGCTCCGGTAGCTAAAGCAGCCTGCTTGAAGATTTCATTCTTTCGGTCGATGGTATGCGTGCGGAACTTACCACTGATGCGTGCCAAACGTGTGCCGTTCTTGGTGAGGGCTGCATCGTCAGTAATCCAATTTTCTGCACGACGGTCGTCATCGAAATCGCCGGCAGTTACTTCGGGGTCGTAACGATAATGCAGGCGGCGCATCATGACATCGAACTTGCCATCAGATACAGTAAATACGAGTTGATAATAGAATCGTACGCGGTGAATTTGCCAGTTGGTACGCTTAAAGTACATGTACTCCTCAATGCTGGCAGCAATAACACCACTTTCAGGACTCACTTCTGTCAAGCGTGCTTGAGGCAATTGTTCGGGGCCTTCAACCAGATTTTTTTGAACGTAGTCCTGCAACAACTCCATGAGTTGTGCTTTTGATTTTCCACTGACATGAAAGGTGCTGTCGAATTGTACATAACCATTCACCATAGGTACTGTACCTATGCCATACTGAGGTTTTACGGCACGCTTTTGTGCTGCACAAGTCAGCATAGGCAGAAATAGCAGAAAAAGAATGAGAAATTGCTTCATATAGTTTTGAGATTTGTTGTTCTTTAGGTCAATCAATTTTTGTCCAAATTCCTGGTTTCAAGCATCACATTCCTTGCAAACTGACATGCCGGGCGATTGCATTTCGCAGCAAGTGCAATTCTTCGGATTTGTAACGCGAGCGTTTCGACCATCGATACAGGCCGTTACACTGATTGGGGCTTAACGTATTAGCAAAGTTAATGCAATCTGTGTGAAGTACCAAACTTTATGTAACGAAAACCTTTTAACGCTGACATTTTTATGACCGTGTTATCTCAACAAGCAAATTGCAGACCATTAATTGACTTATTCTGTAGCAAACTCTGACACAAAACTCTGGATTACTGTGTGTCGGTAAATACGGTCTCATTTATAAGGACACCATCTGCTAGATGGTAAAAATAATAGCATGTGAGGTTGAAACAAAATTCCAAACTCACATGCTTACCTAATGTTTTACAAATTGCCTCACGCCATTTACTCCATCGAATCCCAAATGCTTTCGCGCTTGTTGCTCAACTGTTCACAGGCATCAATATTCCGATTGTATTCATCATGAGTCTGCACCGGCGAACTGGCCATAAGCACTGCAGGTTCCAGTTGAAGTTCTTCTACGGTCGGACGTACATAAATTTTCTTGCTATGATTAGCTTGCATATTGATAGTCATTTTAAAAGTTTATACTTTGTAATTAAGTGGATAGTCGCTAACTAAAACGAGGCAGACTCACTGCTACGCAACTTACAGGCTCACTCCTCGTTTAGCGATTATTCTTTAAAATAGTTACCTTGCCATTTATAATATATACCCCGGCTGGCAGTGAGCGGGGTTGCGTTTGAGGCATCAACTTACCGTTCAAATCGTACACTGCTGTTGAGGTTGCATTTTCCTGTGTAGTAGCATTGGAAATTCCGGTTTGTTCAAGCCCCTCCAAGGTAAAGCCTTTTACTTCTGCAACACCTGAATTTCGCTTCAAAGCCAAGTATGCTTTGTTCTTACCATTCTTGAAAGGCCCACCATTATTAGCATTCCACCAGAATCCAACTTCATTATTGTATTTAGCTAACTTATAGTACTTATAATTATCACCCTTGTCACCGTTTACAGAAGTTTTTCCTTCAGTATCAACGGCTGCATAAAGATAATTACCCTCATACGTATTTCCCTCCACACTCATCACTGAAGCATTGTAGGTATTTTCCGCACCTTTCAATATAATAGGTGTATGAGCTGGCACAATGCTGTCAGTGGGATAGCAATAGTCAATGGTTAAATTGGTTCCATCAACTGACTTTACAATACCGCCCGTTAACCCTTCCGGCATTTTAAATGCGTAATCGGCACACAACGTAGAGTAACCTGCGGATGTCATTTTAATGGGGATTACTTTGCGGTAGAGTTGGGCAGAATACTGGCCATTTCTATAACAAGAAAAATAAGAATACCCATTATAGCGCAAAATTCTATACGCATCTTTAATACCAGGATAAAATTCTATTTGATTATCACCATTTTCTTTAAAACATACATCTATTGCAAAAAATAGTTTTTCCTCTTTATTAGTGGGAAGCGTTGATATTAAATTCAAAGATACTTTTCCTGTTGTATTTTTTGAATTCGGTGCTTTCAAATATTTTTTGTTTGCAATATCAAAAAAATACAAAAAATGATATCTGTCATCTCTGTGAATTGTCAACTCATAAACCGTATTTTTTTCATTTGCACTCTTTGCTATCAAATTAGAATTTAAATATAGCATTTTTTCTCGCAAACTGTCCTTAGAAACTTTTACATGTTTTCTATTCACAGTATTATCATCCGCCATAAGGGCTAATTTTGTGGTATCTTTATAATCCTCTGAACTCGCTACTATATAAATACCATTTTCAAAGACCTCATTTTCTTCGGTCACCTTCAAATAAGTATTAATCACCTCCGTCTTTGTTTGAGCGAACACGGAACAAAAGCCGGATAATGATAAACCGGCAAGCAAAGAAACTTTCAAGAAAAAACTTTTCATGCGTAGATTTTTTGAAACGTCGAAGCATTAAAGCAGCAGCCACGCCACAAAGCTAAATGCCCAACACTTCAACTAAGTTAAAAACTGATGAAAGAAAATCTACAAAAAGATACGAATAGACTTACACGCAGCCTATAAGCACAAAACAAATGATCACAACATGACCTTTCAATCCCTACTAAAACCATCCCTTTAATTGTTCATGCAATATCTAATTGCAGAATATGTAGCGTAAGGTAGATTGGTGCAAAACAAGATATAGTGTAAAGATTGCCATGCAGAAATACTGCCTTTTTATATTCACTGGCAAAGGTACTAACAATTAAACGAAATACACAAAAAATAAAATAGAAATTTTAAAAAAATCATACAGACACCCTCATTCTTCAAAAAAGAAAGCCACCCTATAAACTGAATCAATAAGACTTTTCAAGTGTAACTCCTTAAAAATAAGACCAACGAAGCGTTGTGACATGGCTGCATTTTATGAGTGACGGAATTGAAGAAAGCACATTGTTTTGACCATTTAAAAACCGCTTTAGGGCAAAATTACATTCAGAATAGCGGCAGAAAAGCGCAGAAAAACAAAAAAAAGAGGGTAACAGTCAAAAAAAACGTGCGTAGCACTTTATATATCAAACAGAATATGTTAACTTTGCAGCCGCTATGCAAAGTGGAAACCTCCTAAATATCAATTTGGCACACGTTACCGAAGCAGCGATGTGCCTGAACGTTGAGCTAACTGATCGCTTCTTTGCTGACCTGGAGCAGGAAGAAATAAGTGGCGGAGAAGTTCACGCCACCATCACGGTGCGTGCATCAGCAGGTAATATATACATAGTACAAATAGGTTTAAAAGGCGAGGTGACAGTTCCTTGCGATCGTTGCTTAGACCCTTTAACCCTGCCCATTGATGTGACAGATACCATAAAGATTAAGGATTCAGAACCTGAAGATAACGACAATCTTGAAATCAGATATCTCGCATCGTCAAGTTTAACATACGACTTGAGTTGGGACGTATATGAAATTATAGCTACCTCGCTACCCATGCAGCGCACACATGCAGAAAGCGAATGTAATCAAGAAGTAGTTAGCTACATTATGGGTGATGACGAATCAACCAATCAATCCGATGAGGACGACATGTAGTAAATATGAGATATGTCATAAACCATGAAAGCCTAATCAGATTATTAACGGCACACCCTGAAAAATTAAGCAAATCACAACATCAATTTTAATAATTAAAACAGAAAAATGGCACATCCTAAAAGAAGACAATCAAAGACGAGAACTCTCAAACGTAGAACTCACGATAAGGCTGTCGCTCCCACATTGGCCATCTGCCCTAACTGTGGAGCATGGCATATTTACCATACGGTATGCCCCAGCTGCGGCTACTACCGCGGTAAGCTCGCTATCGAGAAAGAAGTTGCTGAATAAAACTAGCACACTTCAGTTTTAAGTTAGGCAATAGTTTAAGAGTTGATTAGCTCTTGACGTTTCTCACCCTGTCTGCGTTCTGTTCAGACAAAAGATGAACGCCAATGACTTGTAACTCTTAAACTATTTTTTTTCTACATAGAGACAGTTTCATGACTTGGCTTACCACCGGGACATGAATTACATAATATATTTCCCATGGAAAAAATCAATGCAGTCATCACTGGCGTAGGAGGCTATGTGCCTGAATACGTACTTAACAACGATGAACTCTCACGCATGGTTGACACCAACGACGAGTGGATCATGTCGCGCATCGGAATTAAAGAACGTCGCATTCTTAATGAAGAGGGACTCGGTACAAGCTTCATGGCCCGTAAAGCCGTAAAGCAACTTCTTGAAAAAACCAATACCGACCCACAGGAAGTAGACTGCCTTATTGTTGCTACTACTACTCCCGACTATCACTTCCCTTCGACTTCAAGTATTGTTATCGGCCGAATTGGCATGAAGAATGCCTTTGCCATCGATATGCAAGCTGCATGCTGCGGTTTCCTTTTTGCCATGGATGCTGCTGCCGGTATGATACAAAGCGGACGATATAAGAAAATTGTGGTATGCGGTGCCGACAAAATGTCGTCTATTGTTGACTATACCGACCGTGCTACCTGTCCTATCTTTGGTGATGGTGCTGCAGCTGTTTTAGTTGAACCCTCAACTGAAGAAGGTAACTACGGATGGCAAGACAGCTACTTGCGCACGGATGGTAAAGGTTTGCCTTTCTTGTGCATGAAAGCAGGTGGTTCTGTTTGCAACCCGTCTTACTTTACGATTGATCACCGCATGCATTACCTGCACCAGGAAGGACGTACGGTGTTCAAATTTGCCGTTACGAACATGAGTGACGCTTGTGCTTTAATGGCTGAACGCAATGAACTGAACAAGGAAAACATTGCTTACATTGTACCGCATCAGGCTAACGTTCGTATCATTGAAGCTGTTGCCAACCGCTTAGACGTATCAATGGATAAGGTGATGCTCAACATTCAACGCTATGGTAATACCTCGGCCGGAACGCTGCCTTTGGCTCTTTGGGATTACGAAAAACAGTTGAAAAAGGGCGACAACCTCATCTTGACGGCTTTTGGCGCAGGATTTACATGGGGCGCTGCTTACCTGAAGTGGGGATACACCGCTAAATAGTAATCAAAAAAATAACAGATGCGTAGAGCGTCAGGCATTCAGAACGGGAACTCATACAAAGTATTCAGATCCATGCTTGTATGCCTAACGCTCTTTACGCTTTTTCCACCTCTATACAATAACTACAGTGCATAAAGCAGGATTTGTAAATATTGTCGGCAATCCAAATGTTGGTAAATCAACTCTCATGAACCTTTTGGTTGGTGAGCGAATTTCTATTGCCACTTTTAAAGCGCAAACAACCCGACACCGAATTATGGGTATCATAAATTCGGATGATGCGCAAATCGTTTTTTCTGACACTCCCGGTGTATTAAAACCGAACTACAAGTTGCAGGAAGAAATGCTGGCATTCTCGGTTTCGGCTCTTCAGGATGCAGATGTTTTACTTTATGTAACTGACGTGGTGGAAAAACCAGACAAGAACAGCGACTTCTTGGAAAAGGTAAAAAAAATGAACGTACCTGTATTGGTGCTTATCAACAAAATAGACCTTTCCAATCAGTCGGAACTTGAAAAACTGGTGGCTGCTTGGCACGAGAGTCTGCCACATGCCGAAATTTTCCCCATTTCAGCCAAAGTGAAGTTCAATGTCGACCAGGTTTTGAATCGAATCAAAGAATTACTTCCTGATTCTCCACCTTATTTCGATAAAGACCAGTGGACAGACAAACCTGCACGATTTTTCGTTACAGAAATTATCCGCGAAAAAATCCTGCTCTATTACGACAAGGAAATTCCTTATGCCGTTGAAGTGGCTGTTGAGCAATTCAAAGAAAACGATAAGAGTATACACATCAATGCTGTTATCTATGTGGAACGTGATAGTCAAAAAGGCATTATCATCGGACATCGCGGAGTTGCCCTGAAAAAAGTTTCGACAGAAGCCAGAAAAACACTTGAGAAGTTTTTTGGTAAAAGTATCTTCCTCGAAATCTTCGTGAAAGTAGATAAGGATTGGCGCAGCAATACGAAACGCTTAGAAGCTTATGGATATAAGCTCGACTAAAATTACATCTTAAAAACGATTACACGTGTCAAAATTAGTAGCCATAGTAGGCCGACCCAATGTCGGCAAATCAACTCTATTCAATCGCTTGACGGGTACCCGACAGGCCATCGTTAGCGATGAAGCTGGTACCACTCGCGATCGCCAATATGGCAAATGTGAATGGGGTAAACGTGAGTTTTCCATCGTTGATACCGGAGGATGGGTGGTAAACTCGGATGATATTTTCGAAGGTGAAATTCGAAAACAAGTATCGTTAGCCACTGAAGAAGCTGACGTGATTCTTTTTGTTGTAGATATCAAAAATGGAATTACGGACTTGGATGCAGAAGTTGCTTCTATTCTGAGAAGAACCAAACTGCCCGTTATTCTTTGTGCTAACAAAACTGATAACAATGAAGATCGATATACTTCAGCTGAATTTTACAAACTGGGATTAGGTGACCCCTTCTGTATTTCTGCCATTACTGGTAGTGGAACGGGTGACTTACTTGACCTTATCTTGGAAAAATTAGGCCCTGAAGCTGAAAACGAAAACGATGAGGATAATATTCCACGCTTCAGTGTGGTTGGACGCCCCAATGCCGGAAAAAGTAGCCTTATCAATGCATTTTTAGGAGAAGAACGCAACATTGTAACGAATATTGCGGGAACTACACGCGACAGTATCCTTACAAGATATACTAAATTTGGCTTTGATTTTTACATCGTTGATACTGCTGGTATCCGTCGTAAAAACAAGGTTACTGAGGATTTGGAATTCTATTCTGTGATGCGCGCTATTCGCTCGATTGAGAACTCTGATGTGTGCATTTTGATGATTGATGCAACGCGTGGTATCGAAAGTCAAGACCTGAATATTGTACAAATCATTCAGCGTAACTTGAAAAGTTTGGTGGTAGTCATCAACAAGTGGGATTTAGTTGAAGATAAATCGCAGGAAGCTATCAAGCACTTTGAAAATGCAATCCGCAATCGCTTAGCTCCTTTTGTCGATTTCCCCATCATCTTTGCTTCAGCATTAACCAAACAACGTATCTTTAAGGTGTTGGAATCAGCTAAGGAGGTGTATTTGGCACGCAAGCGCCGCATTAGTACCTCGAAACTCAATGAGGAGATGTTGCCCCTCATTGAGGCTTATCCCCCACCCTCAATCAAGGGAAAATACATCAAAATTAAATATTGCGCGCAATTACCTAATACACAAGTTCCCTCGTTTGTATTCTACGCAAATCTTCCCCAATATGTAAAGGAACCTTATCGCAGATTCCTTGAAAATAAGATTCGCGAACGTTGGGATTTCACTGGTACGCCCATCAATATTTACATCAGACAGAAGTAGTATCTGCCTCTCTTTTAAAAGCTATAAAGTTGGTATTACGTATCACTGTATTCTATTGAAATACTTTTTTCAACAAATCAGCGATAAGGTAATTGCAACTTTATAGCTTTTTCATTACATGACGAAACTCTGACATTCAAATCTGTATGTACAAAATTCATTTCATTACCATCTTTACTTTTCTTTCTCTCTTACTCAGCAGTTGTGGTAATAATAACGATGCTTCTAAAGACGAAAATGACGGAAATAGGGTTGATACTATGGCCATCTATTATTACAACCTACGAGCAAATGGTCATTTCAATGACTATGTAGCCTCTATGCATTCATGCTTAAATACGACTGACAATTATAAACAAAACATGATAAGAATGCTACAACATCACCAAAATGAGATCATTAAAGAGAAACAAGGAGTAAACCGAGTAGAGGTCATTAAGACTACAATGCACGACAATAACAAAATGGCCAACGTTTATTTAAATGTTACATTTAACGATAGTTCGCGCGAAGAAGTTATATTTCCACTTGTTTATGAGAATGGTAAATGGTTAATACAATAGTACTCCATTTTTAAAAACTATGCGCTCTAAAATTTTTTAAGAATTTTAGAGCGCAATTTAATGAGTAAAATATGAATCAGTTGCAAAAAGGTGTAGGGGACAGTTGCATTTGGGCGAGGCGAAGCTTCACTTGCTTCGTACGTTTTGATAATCGGCATGTGCTAAAATGTTATATCCCGATTTCATTTTTTCGCGCGTGGAAAATGCGCCGAAATGCCCGTATATAAAGGGCTGAATGCCCATTCGGAGGTGTTGAAAACTTTCGAGGTGCGATATTAGGGAGCCAAAAAATTTGGATTTTGGGCTTCTCGTGTTGTATCTTTGCTGTCGCTAAGTGAGGCTGCACCTCAACATAGCTTTTGAGCGCAAGTTCTCATCGCTATGTATTCGGCTTGCACTGACATTACCATAACAACGGATGAAAAAACAAAATTACCTTTTTAGCAATCCAGCGTTCTTTGACATTGTGTGTTACAACAGAAAGTAAGGCAGGTATGTCTGTCTGAAACCCGGAGATGCGTCATTGAGTTTTACCACACGCTTATGCGACTAAACCAATAATAGCTTATTGGATTTGCAACAGTAACTTTATTACCTAACTGATTTTACTTTAGAATTCTCCCACCAATAATCCAGCGTCTGCGCCAATATTGGTCATCTAAATAATCTATGCGCACTCCGCGCTTTGAAGAGGCATGAAGAAACTTTCCGTCTTTCAAATAAATGCCAACATGACTAATTCGTCTTGCAGACTTTCTTTCACTAAAAAACACTAAATCGCCTTGTTTTAGATTTTTTTTTCTTACCCGACGATTTATGTCGCGATCAAGTTGTAACTGACTACTTGGTGAAAGTTCTATATCGTATACATTCTTATAAATGCACTTTGTTAAACCGGAACAATCGACTCCGCGTTTACTCCGTCCTCCACCTCGATAAGGAACACCAAGCCATTGCGCAGATTCTATAAATAATGCATGGTTATCTGCATAGTCTATAGACATATCAAGACGCTTTGCAGCAGTTGCTATTTGACGTATATGACTATTCCCTGCATTCTTGGATGTGTGACATGAATGTAATGTTGTGAACAGAGCTATACAAATCATGTACACCATAACAGAACCAAGCGTCTTCAAAAACTTATCCATTCGTTTAATGTATTGTTGTTTGATTTTATAAAAAGTCATCACTATTGAGCATCATTAAACAAGACCTTACCTTGCTGACTACGTCCATTCATCAAAATGCACAAAGGCTTTGTGAATTTTACTAACCGAAGATTCTCACTTTCATACACTGCAGGTTGTTTGTCCAGCCAATCTTCATTGAAAATGCCATCCTTTAAATAAGGACTAATTGTAAAGTATCCAACTCCTAAGGATGTCAGATTTTGAAAGAAGTGAGAACCTTGACTTGGGTCAACGCGATAGGCAGATAATCCACACTCAACAATAACACGCGATTGACTTATTTGTGGCCATTTTACAGGAATACCCAACCATGGATCAGAACTACCCCAACGACCTGGCCCAACTAATACATAACCAATTTCTTCACATATCATCTGATCATTGATTTGAGCAATTTCTGCCGCTAACTGACGATTATTTGCAGGGTTAAAATGTTGTGTGCGAACATAAAGTATATGACTCACATCGGTTATGTGTCCATTGCCCAATACATGGTTACTTTGTAACAGCATTTCTCCTGTAGCACGTTCCATTACATTGTCTGAAATATCTTCAGACCGGTCAACGATAGGTCGTATTTGAAGCAAATAGAAATATGCTTTGTCGTCGTTGATTTGCATGACAAATTCAACTTCGACAGGCCTTCCCATCTCCTTTTCACCTATCTGTAATAACTTGGCTATGGTAGATGAGAGTGGATAAGTATCAGATTGCAACAGACCATTGAATGATACTATTCGCCGTCCAACTACATCTGCAATACCTGGACACAGACGCTGGTTTTGCAAATCATAGGTAGAAAACACAAAACGAGCAGCTTTACAATTCGCAGGAAAATCATTCAAACTGAGCTTACATAAATTGAATGCATCATCTGTAGTAAAATCATTTGCAAAATGTGTAAGATCAAGCCCTAAGAAATCGCGCTGAGTTTCACGTAAAGCATACTCTGGACTACTTAACTGCAATAAGTGAGATGGATGTGCCGGAGAGAATCGCAAGGATACCCCACCGTCAACAATATGTTTTCCTAAACCTACAGCCATACTCACAATGCCTTCATCAGCCCTTTCATTACCAATAGGGTAAAAATTCAGAGAACGCGCAACACCAGAAAGTGTAGGATAGTAAAGTTGACCATGTACTTCACCGACAACCTCTTGCAGTACGACTGCCATTTTCTCTTGATCTATAAGATTTTGCGTAGCAGTTAGATAAGCCTTACTATCTCGATAAAATACAGAAGCATAAACAGCTTTAATGGCTGAACGTACTAATTGAAGAGTCACCTGATTGTCAGGAGAACGCGGTATCATATAAGTAGCGTAAATTCCTGCAAATGGCTGATAATGAGAGTCTTCAAGTACACTGGATGAACGTATCGCAATCGGACTGTGTCCAACCTTAAATAAACTCAACAAATCTTCAAGCAAATCAGAACGAAGGGTTGCCTTTTCAAACGCATTAAGTATCTCCTCATCTGTGGCATCGCTTAATGCTATATCATACAACTTATTTCGCTCCATAAACTCATCAAATATATCCGTACAGATAACTACTGTTTTAGGAATATTTACTTGAAAATCTGGTGTACTAAGTTGTGGATAGCTATTTATCAATGAGCCCATAAAAGCCAAACCGCGCCCTTTACCTCCTAACGAACCATTGCCAATGCGTGCAAAATTACTATATTCATCAAATCTGTCTTTCTGATAAATGGCAACAACACCAGCATTCTTCATTCTACGATAACCAACGATCAGGTCAAAGATATATTTTCTGGCCTCATCCATATTGGCATATTGCGTCACATCATGTTCTGACAATACTTCTGCCGGCGGAAAAATGGCGTGCGAATACAAAAAACGCGAGAAGTGATGATTCTTCAGATGATAATAAAGTGAAGAATCAGGAATATCAAAAATTTTATTCTGAAGTTCCTTTAAATTGCTAATACGAAATAATTCTTCATTTGTTTGTGGATTAATAATTACGAAATCACCAAAGCCAAAATGCTTCATAATCTGTGACCGTAAATCCTGCGGATAGGTTTTAGATTGTTTCGCAATAAAGGGCAAACCTAATTCATCCGCATATTGTTTGTTTTCGAAATCACTAGATTCCAAAATAAAAGGCAAATGCGGATGATCTTTTAATATTTCCTGAGCTAAGATTAAACCAGCCTGTGGATGCTTCGAGCCTTGATAAGAATAATCCATATCAGACACCACTCCTAAAATATTATTAGGATATGCCTGAAGAATTTCCATAGCTTCCTCATAGCTTCGTGCCAACAACACCTTAGGACGTCCACGCATGCGTAACATCTTAAGGTGGTCATTTAACGCTTCGGTTGAAAACTTACGACTTTGCTCGAGCACTATCTTATATAAACAAGGGAGCGCAGATGAATAAAAACGGACTGAATCCTCGACCAATAAAATTGCTTGAACACCAACCGATTGCATATCATCCGGTGCATTGAGTTTATCCTCAATAATTTTAATAATGGCCAAAAGTAAGTCGGAATTTCCCAACCATGAAAACATGTAATCAATATTCGACAAATCTGCCCCTGCCATTCTGCGGGTTACTTCCTTAGAAAAGGGCGTCAAAACAACAATGGGAATTTGCGGATACTGACTTTTAATGCTGTTTGCGGCTGAAAAGATATCTTTTCCAGCCATATTAGGCATTACAACAACCAACTCAAAGTTTCGATCGGCTAATGCTTGCAAAGCTTCTTCTTCGTCAGAGACACGGGTAAAGCGTGGGGGATAACGTAAATTTAATGCAGTATATTCATTAAAAATCTGCTCATCCACTCGACCATCATCCTCAAGCATAAATGCATCGTATTTCGTTGCTATCAGCAATACATTATAGATGCGCTTTTGCATCAGTTCGGCAAATGGTGTATCACGAAACACCAAATTATTCAGTGCTGAATCCATAATACATCTTATTTAATTCGTCAATATTTAAGTACCTCGTGATACTGACACGAAGCAAAACGCTTTAATAAGTCAATCGTAAAGTCAATGGTAGCATCTAAATTTTCAACATCACCATCATAAGCATTGATTAAAATCAGCAGTTGCCTTGTTTTTAAGTTCAACATCGTACGTGTAGAATCACTTGTTGGAGTAGCAAAAGCCCCTAAATCATCACGATACACGGGTAAATTCTCGATATTAAGCTTACCACGACCTATGGCTTCATAGGGTTCCGCAAAAACACCGACCCCAAGTTTGATAGACGAACCATGAATTTTATCTGTATCAAGTGCTGCAGTTGAATAGCCACTATATAGAGAGGCAAAATTTACCAAATCAACAAGGGTATCTACATGATAAAGTGATTTTTTCTGCAAAATACGACGAGCCAACTGTTCGCAAGCTGGTCTATACCTACTAGGATCTTTACCCAATGCTTTATAACATGAACGAGTTGCTTCAATGCCTGAACGCAACTTGATAGAATCAATAGTGAATTGACTTCCTAACTTCAAAGAGAATGCGTCTATTTCTTTCCACAAATCTTCAGAGTTTTCACTATTAACAACTTCTGCATAAATAGCTCCACCTATAAACTGTGGACATATTTTTGTAAAGTTCTCTTCTTTCTTTATATTGAATCGCATAATAAATGTTTTACTAAGTAGATGTTGCTTATATAAATTATGATACTAATTATTTCAATCCTTTCCACATAACTGCTTATAGTCACAATATTTGCAATTATCACTAATACTAGTTTGTGCAAAATCATTATTAGGATCAATTATTTCAGAAATCAATTCAATGAGTTTCTTTTTAAAATCATCTGCTATCATATTAAAATCGTATACTTCATTTTTTTCCACTACGATATTTGGAGTAAAATTAGGTGCAGACAAACTTGGTATGTAATATAACATCGGTTGCACAGGAACTCCAAAACTAATTTGAGGTATAGTTGGATTGGTTTGCATACCTGGTGTACACCATATCAATGAGTACGCAAAAATTTGAAGTGCATTATCCGGATAGTCAGATGATTGAGTAAAAAAGCTATCGAGACTATAATTAGACTTTTCTTTCTTTTTACCTGTTTTATAATCAATAATCCGATAACGCACATTACCGGAAGAATCAATTACTTCATCCACTCTATCAATATTTCCATATATTTTAAATGACACACTGGAATCACGAAATGGAATATCCAAAAGAAGACTGACTTGTATCTCAGCTCCAATAACCTTAAACTTTTCCACAACAGCGTTAGATTTTTCTAAATACTGTTTATCGTGCATCAGCAATTTCGTAAGATACTTTTTGATAGCCTGTTTAATGATTGTAGAAGATGCTATTTCCGGATGAGATTTAAAAGCTTGAATAATCTGAGAATCCAATGTAAGGGAAAAATTATCACCTTGTGTGAATTTCTTCAAACAATCATAAGTAATATAATCTCTCCCTTGACCCAGAACTTTCTTGCCATAAATATTCTCAGCAACATTATGGAATATAGTTCCAAAATCATTTGCATTGATAATTGGATCCATAATCTGAGGAGTGCGCAACTTTTTAATGTAATGATAGTAAAATTGCCTAGGACACTTCATATATGTTTTAAGTGCCGAAGGAGATAATTCTGAAAATAAAGGAGTATCTTTAGTCTGCTGCTTTTCATTTAATACAAACGTACTTGGCTTCTGAAGTGGTACACTTTGTAAGGTTGCATAATTAATGTGCAGATTTTTACTAGCTTCTATTTGTAATGCACGCATAAACCTAGACATTTCGCCCTTGCTTAAACCATCTGTTGAATTATTATAGACAAGTCTTAAATGCTTTACGCGTTGAATAAGTCGGTAAAAGTAATAAGCATATACAGCCACTCGTCTATCTGCAGTAGTTAATCCATAAATTTTGCGAATTAAGTAAGGTATAAATGAACTATCAGCAGACCTCTGCGGTAATATACCTTCATTTACTGAAAGCATCAATACATTATCAAAATCCAGACAACGGGTTTCAAGAACTCCCATTACTTGCAATCCTTTAATGGGTTCACCATGAAATGGAATGGATTGGGTACGCATCACCTGCTTCATCAATCGCTCTAATGTTGCAAAACTAACAATAAGTCTGCCACTCTCTATAAGCGATACAAACCTGTTTACTATGGTATAAGCCAAGAAATAAGATTCTGAATACAATACGGAATCTAGCCCATTCTCTGCAGAATCATCCTGCAAATTATGTGCCTGAACTTTTACATACTCCTGCAATCTATTTAAAACCTCAAGATTATACTTGCCAGTACTTTCCTTATGTTCATTACCGGATGCCGACACTTCATTGTATAACTCCTGTAACTGCTTGACTACTGATGCATATATATGTGTATGGGCAAAAGGATATCCCTTTGTCACATTTATCGATTCTACACAATCAGGTAAGGCTTGTAATGTCGGCAAAAGCAGATTCTCATTACATAGAACTATAGCTGTACGATGAGCATGCTGGGGATTATAATTGATTCTGTCGCCAACATGACCATTAGAATCTACAGCCTTCTTTTCTAACCATTCAGCAACACAATGCGCTTGCGCAACATCTGTTGCAGAACTTACAAACTCTATACTACGATTTTCTCTATTGAGCATCAAATTATTAAACTCTTCAGCATCTTTATTGATTGCATTGGGAAATTTCAATAGATTTTCCCGTAAGAATAATCCAGCTTCAGAGCTTTTATTATCAATATACCATGTATCATAATCCCAATAGAACAGAGCCTTTTTCTTCTGCATCAAAAAGGTGAATAATTTTTCTTCTACCTTATCAATAGCATTAAATCCAACAAAAGCTACACACTCAAAATCATTTAACCATTCATCTGAACCCTGCTCTAAGTTCTCAACAACTTCACGATATAAAGCTCCTTCATAAGCTAAATTATCTGACTTCAAATCATTATTCAAATCTTGATATATATCATAGGCTTTACTCCAAAGATTTTTAAAATTAGCCTGAACAGTAGTCAATTTATCACTCCGGAAACTTTCCGAAAAGCGCTTCAACATCGTAAGTTGATCAGACGATAAAAAATCTGGACTTTCTAAGTCAACATAGTCTTTAACATCGCGAAACAATTTGTCGATTGGTGCCATATTTTTATCAGCATCGTCAAAATCTGCCAATAATTGTTCGCCCCAACCGTAAAAGAAGTCCAAACTTTCATTACTGCCTGTATGTGCAATATAATGGCTATATAACCTGCAAACGGCATCGATAGGATCGACCAAACTACGTTTGCTCAACATGCCGAAAAAATCGCTAATTGAAAAATAACGCGGAGCCCATATTACGTCTTCGTCAGAAGCAATTAAATACTCATTAAAAAACAAGTTCGCACGTTTATTCGGGAAAACAACAATGACTTTACTCAAATCATTATTGAATCTACTACGTAAATTTTCGGCTACTACCTTAAGAAAATCGTTTATCATATTATCAGAAAAAAACGGTGAAATGATAAAATTCAAGCATGCTTACCTATTGTCATAACATCATCCCATCATTGTATGCTATTACTCAACAATATTTTTGGACAATAATCTTACAACATATATGCTTATCTGCAAAGATACATTATTATCCGAAAGATTAAACCGTAATAGAAAACATTTTCAAAAATAAGCAGACAGTCTTTAGTCTTTCTACATTCAAAGCCGTGCAACTTTTACGATTAGTAGATTATTTCATCGATAAAACACAACCTTTATATGCCTGTATATATTGAAGAATGCCAGAGTAATATATCAATTATTAAAATAGGTATAAAAAAAATTGATTGTCTCCCGACAACCAATCTTTACTAACCTTAAATCTAATACCATGAAAAACAATGCAAAAGTACTGCTATTCAGCACTTTATCCAAATTTTCGTTCATAATTTATTAACATGTTAGCAATCTTTAGACCACAAATATACATATTGCTACCTTCTATTTGCAAATTTTCAATTCATCAAAACGATAAATGTTGAATATTACTGATTACCAACTATGTACATATTACCCATTTATTTCATATTGTTTCGCTACATCTTAATTATTTCTACTGGCATTTGGCCAATTTCTGCTGCAGTATCAGTGAAAGAAGACCAATAGCTACCCAAAAGTTTATGCGTAGAGGCTAAGCAGTACAAGTCAACAACAGCTTCATTTATACCCTGTAAAGTATCACGTCTGACACAAGTACGTTGTGTTATAAATCGATTAGGGTAATCAGCTTGCAACTGACTCTTCAAATCCTCATCGTCAGTCGCTAAGAAAAATAGTACATTGGCATTATTTTTTATTTCGTTTTCGATGGCATCTTTAAAAGCCTGGATCGGACTATTCAGAATAGATTTTACATTATCGGTTCGACGTATATGAACACCAACTGTATAAGATGCAAAGTTCTTACATATAGCATCAACTTGTGACTGCAAGTGAGGCTGCAGACAAAGTTCCAAAACCTTTGATTTCGGATAAGGATAAAATGCATATCCTGTAGAAAGATAATGCTTTCCTTGTCTCCATGTTTCTATTGGTAAAGGCGATTCTGAATGCGGGCGATAACAATCGTGCTGTAGCTTATATCCTACGATACTTCTGATAAATGTTGGTATAAAAAGATTACGTTTACGCGCCGGAACATTCCATACGGGTCTTTTGCTCACCCCAAAATACTGTGTATCAATTGGCATGAATAAATCATCAAACCAAGCTTTACATTCTGCATCACTCCCCCACTCCACTCTTATCTGAAGCTGCGTTTGTTCTGACAAATATTTTGCAGAAAGAAGAGCCCTTAATCGATTACATAAACCACCTATAGGTACTACTGTCAAACTCATCGTTTTAATCTGTCCGTTACATTATAATTAAATTGTGAGCCTGAACATGTAAACCAAACTCACAAACAAAAAACTTTCAAACAAAGTTAGGAATAATATTATAATAATCCGAATTTGTCTGTAAATATTTCCTATCAAATAATTAAACCTAAGAAGTAAAAATACAAAAGGAATAGGAACTTACATTCACAAAACATTGCAAATAAACATTTGTATATAGCAAAAAGAGACATCGTCACACTATCAATGTGAGATGTCTCTTTATTTATATCAGACCTATGCGGCCTATCAATCAGATATTAGTTCTTAAATACAGGAGCATTCTGGAACATATCAGGACTGTTTGAAATCTCCTTAATCATTTCAGGAGTCAAAGTCTTAAGTTTCAGATCATCCATATCCTTCTTGAACTCTTCGTACATGGCGGGAGTCATCACATACCATTTGTTACCATAGTCGCCAATGTTAAGAGCAACCTGACGAAGGAAGCCCCATTTCTCGAAGTAAGGCATGAGGTTGTAACCTGAAATGCGAGAAGTTTTACGAATGTAGTTCATAATGTAAGGCACTGAATTCTTCCACATTTGGTTAGTACCTCCTGTTATATAACCATTCTTAACCCAAACACTCTCGGGGAAACGCTTTTTAAGTTCATCGAACTTGCCATTCTTGTTGTTGTTTTGTGCAGAAGCTAAAAGTTCATACTTATCAGCTTCGCCCTTCTTTTCGATCTGAGAACCATTTTCATCATCATTCTGACGAAGTGATTCATACCAGTCAGGTGCAAAGTCGGGACAACCATGCGTGGTGAAATAGTTGTAAAGCATGATGAACGGGCAGAGAGTTTCGCCTACACCAACTTCATTGATAGAAAGAGCCTTAGCAACGTTCTTGCTGGGATGAGTAACCACAGAGTCCTTCATTGCCTCAGCCAACTTCATCATTTCAGGACAGAAGCTCAGTTCATTGCGAGCCTGGTATGCACGGTGACGCATTGTACTGTTCGTTCTATGTGCTTTAAAACCAATTTCAATATCACTGTAGTCTTCATCAATGAAGTGCTTACGAGCTGCAGGCCATGCATTGATCTTATCAGACTGTCTGAAGCCCATACGCATAATGTTGTAGTACGACTTCATATTGTTCGTAACTTCACCCATACCTGCCCAGTTGAAGTAAGGAGTCATCTGATGCAAATGTCCCCATTCATGCGACAAGCCCCAAATGGCGTCATTATCAGAATGAATAAGGTTATAGCAATCCATAATACGATGTTCCTGATCAACATGGAATGATACACCACGTCCGCCCTGGAACATGTAATACGTAAAGTTTACATAAGCTGCCGTACGATTCTGCACATTATGTTTGTACTTATTGAGTCCCAGAATTTCGTGTTCCCAAACAACCAAAGAGTCAAGCACATTCATGAACTGGCGATAACCCAATGACTTACGGTCATCAGCCTTACAGTTCTTGTACAAACCCTCATTCGGATTTTCCTTCACACCATTTACCGTCCAAATAGAGTGAACATGTTCACCCGACAAGTCAATACATGTGTTAGGAGCCTTTGCAAGCATTTCATGTATTTCTTCGTTGCTCTTTTCGGGAGAAAGGTAACCATTTACTTCGCCATTGATAAAGTGTACAGTCACCGGCTTGCGTGTTTCAGGATTCACATCAGCATAATAACGCACGTAGGCAAGTGCATCATAATCTCCCTTATATTCAATTTCATTGAAGCCATTACGGAGTGAATAGGTATATTCAACGGGGTTGCCACCATCAAAATTACCACCCACTTTACCAACATACCAAGCAATCAAGCTGAGCGGCAGAGTTTCACCTTCAGGAAGACCAGATACAGCAATAGCATGTTTACCTTTACGCATGTTAATACCTGTAACACCTTCAATCTGGTCGTAAAGTTTACCCGGAGCACCAAGTTGCTCAGAAAGTTTTTGAGGAGTCAACTTAGCTTTGTATTGAGCTACGCGATAATCTTTTTTATAGGTACCATTCAGCAATTGCTGAGCAAGATTAGCAGTAAACTCATCCTCAATTTTATCAATGTCAGCCTGTTTTATACCTTCCTTAAGCGAAGAAAGTGACTCATCTGCAAAAATTGAACCAAAGAGATTCTTGCGGTTATCAACATAGAACTCCATTTCTGCACAACACGCAAAATCTCCCTTACCCGAAGTAACCTTTAACTGGATTTCTTTAGGATTGGTCAAACCAGTTTTACCAAGATCAATACGTGCAGTAAAGTTAGTTCCACCAGGAGCGCCAAGGTCAACTTTTGTAACAGATTTAAACTCAGTGTCACTTCCGCACTTTGCCAGAACTTCTACCTTACCGAAATTGCCGTTCTCCTGATCGTTACGACCATAATATTGAATATAGTCAACGTGCTCAACATTATTAAAACGATAAGTAAGGATTATAGGGTTCTCCTCAGATACTACATGTTTAGTAGGATTCCAGGGAGAATGATAGAACGTTGACATATTTCCGTCGAGCGTTCTGGCAACACCCTCACCATTCTGCTCTACATTAGCCTGTGCAGAAGCAGCTTTTACCTGCAAGTCCTTGACCATTTCTTCGACCACTTCATTACGTCCCTGCGTAATGGTCAAAGTTTCAGTCAATTTTTTATCAGCGTTAACAAACGTAACATGACCTATACGCGGAGCCGGACTTTCATTTGCTTTCAAATGAACATACACCGTTCCGTCAGCTTCCTTACTGACCGTAATCCACGGGGTATCAGTAGTTGCAGTAAAATCAACATTGGCAGTTATTTCATAGCACAATGTACGCTCACGATAGCTTACAATCTGACTATGAGGAGCTACAATTACGGGGAATGCCTTTTCAGACAATTTCACTTGTGCTACAACAGGCTGGAACACAGAAGTTGCCACTGCCATTGTTGCACAAGAAAGCATATAATTTAAATATTTCATTGAAATCTACTTAATTATAAAATTACAGAACAACTTTCTTTCCATTCACAACATATACACCTGAAGGTAATTCGACTGTTACATCAGAAGCAGAAACCTTACCTTGCCATACCATGCTGCCAGCACTGCTATAAATACGTACAGTTTGTTCTGCAGCGCTGCTCATGATGAGTTCACCACGACGTACTGCTACATTCAAAACTTGTTCTTTATTTACAACTACATCACCAATAGCAGAAGCATCTGCCGTAACCTTAAAGTGAGTTGTTTTAAATTTCAATTCAGGATAAGCAGAACTGGTTAACTCTACGTATACCTCGTCAAACGGTTTGAGGAATGACATTTTACCATAACCCGAAGTTGAGGTTTGAGGGAAGTATTCACCGGTCTTATTTGAATTAGATGCTTTATCTAATTCATGAAATTCTGTTTCACCCTCTGCGCGTCCAAACGGAGTAAGGGTTACTTTTTTGTTGTCAGGATCCCAAGCAAGTGAAGAGAGGTCAAGCAGATACTTCTCATTATTACGATCTGAGTAATCGGGAGCTAGTTGCATAAAGTAATGTCTGCTTGCATTCTTCTTCAGGAAGTCAGTAATATCAACATTTTCATCCTGCGGAACGTAGCTGATATGTTCGGGCATTGAAGCCTTACCAGGTAATGAAGAGAATGTCAGTTTATTACCATCACAAGCATAAGCATAAAGAGTGTGGCGTTCGGGCAATCCCACCGAAGTTAATACATTGTTTTCAACAGAAAGATAATGCAACTGCGTGCTTTGTGACACATCCAAATCTGCGATTTCATTGCCATCAGCAAATAATTGACGCATTTTGGGCATACCATCCTTATGGAAAGTAACACGCTTCACACCATTATCAGAACACATCAGCACCGAAAGATGATAAGCATTCTTCAATGCCATTGTGGTAATCTCATTGTTTGCAAATTTCAGTACATCCAGATTTGTACTATCGGGTAAGCTTAAAGACTTAAACTTATTATTACTGAAATCCAAATGCTGCAAGTTAAGATTACTCATTCTAAAGCTAGAACCAGTACCGGTATTTGAAGTCATACCATTGTCAGCCAAATTAAGATTCTCAATTTGCGGATGAGTACTTTCTGTAACTTTGATCTTGGAAATCTTATTGTTCGAACAGTTCAAGTCATTGAGCAACTTACATGCATTTAAATCAAGCGTTGTCAACTCGTTGTTCTGGCAATACAAAGAACGCATATTAGGAGCCGACGAAAGATCAATATTCGTCAACTTATTATCACTACAAATAAGTGTAGTAATTTTAGATTTAGAGGTAATGGTTATTACACCTTCGCCTTTAACCTGCCCTTCAATCGTAAGCAAGTTATCATCAGTTGACTTCACCTCAACCGGTTTGCCATCGCCCCAATCTACTGTAGCTCCATGCTTAAACTGATTAAGTTTCAATGTCACTGATTCGCCAGCAGCTTTACTCGTAGTAAGTTTCACTACATCTTGAGCCATAAGCGGAGATACAGCAAGCATACCAGAGGCTAGCAAGGAAACAAAGAGTTTGTTTTTCTTCATTGATAGAATAAAATTTAAAAGTTGTATTTTTCAAGATTTGGCTACAAAACGCGCAGTTCCACATAACCTACGCACATTGTTGCAACGTCAATTTCAAACGAAATAAACTGCAACAATCAATATAACACTTTCAGACAACAACACACAACCGACCATCAAAGTCTTAGTTTTGAATTTGTGTCTTATTGAGGTTACAACCACATTTCCATTAATGCAGATAGTCCACTTTAAACACATCCTTTATTGTTTATACCAAACATCTTAACAAGTATGTGGTGTCTATTTAATCAGTTTGAAGGATGATAAGCGGTTTTCAAGAGCAAAATTGCAGAAATATCCTCAATAGAACAAATGTACACGCAACTTTTTATCGGCATTAACCATTATTGGCACGATTCTCAACATTCAACATACTATCTTAAAGGTATGCTAAAACCTCAATAAACAATATAACAAACAGAAAGTCACATTACATTTTGCTTTACTTATCGATAAAATTAAAACTCATTACGAATCTTTCGACAAGCAAAAGTATTCGTAATGAGCTTATTATCAAATACAGAGAAAGTATAAATTAACAATTCTCTCGAGTCTTAGGTAAAGAATTCACAACTTCTAATTGTAAAACTGTAAGTGCTGAATGGCGCACTTTGCCCAGCTACAGTTCATTGCGAACCCATGCCTCAGCTTGAGACAAACTATCCAACTTACCTACATCCAGCAAACGAAGATTGGGTTGGAACGAACCTCGAATATTTGCATTTGCGCAAGCTGTAAGATAAAAATCTATGATTGGAAATTTTTTGCCAAATGTCTGCATTTGACTAAATAAGGTAGGAGAAAAACAGTGAATTCCCGAAAAAGCATAATGATGAAGTTCATCCATGTTTAGATTTTGAAAAGGTGACTTAACTTCTCCGGTTTCAATATTAGTCCAACCTTTTAATCGCATATCGTTATCGAAAAGCAAATACCTCTTCGTTTTACGTTGGCTAACAAGCAGAGTGGCATCATTCTTCAAACTAATCGAATAAAATCCTCTAAGATCTGCATTCGACAAAATATCCACATTATGAATTAACACTGGACTATTATCTGCAGAAAATAAAGGAGCTGCATGAAGCAAACCACCTCCAGTATCCAAAAGTTCTTCACTTTCATCGGAAATACTTATCCGCACACCATCATAATGTAATTGGGAAACATAATCAACAATCTGATTCGCAAAATGATGGACATTGATAACTATTTCTGTTGCACCTGCAACAATCAATCGTTGCAAAGTTCGAAGAATAAGCGGTATTCCACCAACAGGCACCATTGCCTTAGGCATAGTATCGGTCAGCGGCTTTAGACGTGTTCCTAACCCCGCTGCAAAAATCATGGACTTCATATTAGATTCTATAAAAAATTCCCCCAAAAATAATTATCTTTTATTCTTGGGGGAATTTGCTGTTCAATAGTTGTTTAAAATCTATTTACTTTGGCGGCTATACCGACTGTATATAACTTCTACCTTGAGTGGACTATTTTTTCCTCCCTCAATACGAGCTGACGTAAGTCCAAGTTGGTGACGAACACTCTGCAAGGTCTTAACAATTTGCCCATAGTAATTAGTCGTTGTAGTGTGCTTAACCGCCACGGGAATAAGCATTACTTTATTCCAATTAGGATTTTTCAATTCCCACGCCTGATACTTAGCATTACGGGTAGCTTCACTGTCACCTTTTTCAATACCTGCGCCCAAATCACGCTCAATCTTTAAATTAGTGATTAACTGCGCTACATTTGAGAACTGATAAGCATTGGCTACAGAACTAAACTGACTACTTAAATAAGAATCAGACGAATTAGGCAACTTTTTCTTCTCGAAGAATTGTCCCATTTCATCTTTACGCACCATCAACAAGTATTCTGGAGTTGGCAAAGCATAATCAGAATTTGTCTGATTGTTATACTTACGTATAGTAATCTTAGCCTGATTGATGCTGTCTGCGTAATGTTCGCCTGCCACAATTTCTGAAACAGGAATAGTCATTTCAGTAAATAAACCGGAAGGTGTTTTCAGATAAGTAGAAGTCAGATTATCGAGTTGATCTACATCTATACTACCTGGATAATCGTTTGCAACACGATTACATTGTAACACCTCTTCAGTAGCACCAAAACGCTGCATACCATCAACAATAGTGTCGCGACCGGCTTCATTAACTGTATGATAGCGGAAATAAACATTCATACCAATCAAGCTTGTCGTCAGCAGCGAACCTACACCTCCAGCACTTTCAAAATAAAAACCCGGGCATACATTGCGAATAAACTGATGTGAGTTTTTAAAGTATTCAGGATGCTCGTAATAAGCCTTCATTAGCTGTGTACCAAACTCTTTATCAAGTTTCACTACTACCTGACGATAGTATTTGCTACCAGAAGTTTCCTTATCGGGTCTGCTTAAATCCTTTACAGCATACGAAACCGACTTATTGTATGGCGAACTTTTGTCAACAAAATCATTTGGTTTGATATTTGTGTAATGCAAAAGATTTTCGTCAATGGGTTTGTCCTTGCTGAGGGCTTGAACAGAGAGTTTCATTGTGGCCAAAGAATCACCATAATAGTCTTCAAAATAAAGACGTATATCGCATGAATCTGCTGCAATATTACCCGCTTCATTTTTCACCATTTTGTCAGCATCGGGTAATTTAAAATTCTGTGGCAGATGAAACTGCGCTAAAAAATCGCTGGTTGTACGAACACGCATTTCCGGGTCGACGATACTACCCAAATAACACGTACTAGTGTTAGCCAATACCGAATCCATCTTCACAGTAGTAGTTTGCAAATTATACACTTTACTGTGTGCGGTTACGTTATCGCCTTCCGGCATTATGTCCATTCCGACAAATGCAGTATCATCGTCGCAAGCACCAAATACCAATGCTCCGCCAATCAGCAACGAGAGTGTGATTTTATTCATGGTGAAAAAGTAATAGTGTTGAGTGAAAAGCCATTTGATTCGAACGACCCTTACTAACTGTAAAACTTAGCATTATGCAAGCAAATGTATAAGGATTTAAATCAGGTGTTTAACAATCACCTAAATGAGCCTCAACACTCACCTTTGAAATGCCACTTTTGAATTACAACTGTTCAAAAAATGATTTATATGTAGCTGCTTTCACATCCTCTGCAGGTGCATTCAACACTGGAATGTTCAACGAACGTGCATAGTCGAGCAGTGCAGATTGCGCTCCAGCTTCGCCTTCAATAACACCATCGCTATAAGCAACAGCCAAACGACCTAAGCTATCGGCCTGCGTAAGATCTACGCCGGAATTTGCCAATACTTCAGCAGTTGCATCGCGGAATTGCAAACACTCTGAAAAGCGTTCCAATTTGCTTGCATCAGGCAATTCACTGTAAAGCGAAGTAACCACTTTTGTCTCGGCAAAGGGAGGTTCCTCACGATAGGCTGTCTTTATATAGAAGGGAACTACAGCTGAAATCCATCCTTGACAATAGATTACATCCGGACACCAACGCAACTTCTTTACTGTTTCGAGCACACCACGCGCATAGAAGATGGCACGCTCTACATTATCTGTGTATTCTTCACCATTTCCATCTGCAAACATGGCGCGTTTATGAAAATAATCATCGTTGTCAATGAAATACACCTGCATGCGAGCAGCCTGAATTGAAGCTACTTTGATGATCAACGGGTGGTCGGTGTCATCAATAATAATATTCATGCCCGAAAGACGTATAACCTCATGCAACTGATTACGACGTTCGTTAATTATACCCCAACGAGGCATAAACGTACGAATTTCGCTACCCAACTCTTGTATGGCTTGCGGCATTTGGCGGCCATCCTGAGCTACTAGCGTTTCAGGAACATAGGGCACCATCTCTTGAGTGATAAATAATACTTTCTTTGAATCCATCGTAATAATATAGTTTAGTACAAAGCGCAGCAACTCTGCCATAAGGATTTGCTTGCAACAGATGTCACATCCGTTCAAAACAATTCCACCATCCTTATATCTCTTTTGCCAGCTGCAAGTAGAGCATTTAAACAAGTTGAAAGCTTTGATATGTTTCATGTAAAATAATTCACATCGCAATGAATTTTTACTTTACACTGCAAAGTTACTAAAAAATCACGACATAAACGCGGCTTTAATCAATTTGAACACTCTATCTATAACTTTCTTATTATTTAGTCGTCCCTTAAGAATATCTT
>FR901797.1:7626-19165 GCA_000437675.1 Prevotella sp. CAG:891 | reverse complement strand
TAGAATTATATAAAATAATTTTGAACACCTACTTACTAATATAAGCCCATCCTAACCATGACTACCACACTATACTTAGCTCGCCACGGCGAAACCGAAGAAAACGTGGCGCAAATTCTTCAGGGGCATCTTCCGGGTCACCTTACTGAACGCGGACGCAACCAGGCGATTCAGCTGCGCAACACACTGGTGCAATCGGGCGCTTCATTCGATGCGCTGCTCACAAGCGACCTTCAGCGCACCATCGACACCACGCAAATCGTCAACGAGGCATTTCACCTCCAGCCCATGCTCTGCCCTCTGCTTCGCGAACGAGACTGGGGTAGCCTGACGGGACATACCATTGCCGAAGCACACCAGGTATCCCTGCCTGCTGACGCCGAAACCGTAGAGCAACTGTTCGAACGCGCCCGTCAGTTTCTTGAATATGTCAGCCAAACCTTCCCCAATCAACATGTGCTTTGCATCGGTCACGGACTTTTCTGCCGCTGCATCATCGCGGCCAATGCGGGCTGCCTTATCAGCGATGTGCCCCGTATGCAAAATGCCGAAGTGCGGAGCATCATTGTGGCATGCAAGGCGAACACCTCCCCCAGCCCATCGGCTCCAAACAATGATCCACTGATTTCAGCCAACTGACGCGATACCTTTTTATTCAAGGGTGTAGCTCTAAGCTCTTGAAAACGAGCTTGAAAACACTTGCTTATACACAAAAAAGGCCGGAAATTCTTCACACAGAGTGGAAGAAAATCCGGTCTTTTACCCCATACAGTATTCCAAAGAATGGAAACTATTTTTAGAAATCAATTTCCAAGCCTAAGCCGAAAACGTCGTTCGTACGGTGGAAATTGTCTGAACCAGCAGTACTGAACTTGCCCAATCCGCTGCTGATGGCACCAAGCGCACCAAGTTCACCTTGCAAAATGCCCTTATTCTGTTCGGCAGCAGCCTTTTGTTCTTCAGTAGCCATCGGGTTGTTAATAATTTGATCGCACTGTCCGATACCACCCTGAAGTTGAGCCTGCAGCGGAGCAAGCTGCGAACCAAACTTATGCTTCAAGTCGTCGTAATCAGCCATCGTCTTTTTATAGTGCTTGTAGAACGTCTTGAAATAAGCAATATTGATAGCCACCTTCTTACGCAGCTGGAAACGTGCACCCACACCTACTGAGTTTGAACTTGTCACAAAGCTCATATCAGTCAGATACTTGCTGTCGTCGCCCAAACCATAATGCGTGGTTTGCCATCCGGCACTCACGCGCCAACGCTTATTGATGTCGTATTCTGCACCGGCCAACACTTCCCAAGTACCTCCATCCAGGTGCTTTTCTTTGTTTTCATACTGCGTAGCCTGTTTGTCGAAGAAATAGTGGAAACCACCCGACAGACGCAGTTTATCATCAATCGTGTACATGGCACCCAACGACAGGATAGCCGGCACGTCGCAAGCCACCTTTTTACCATCGTCATATTCAGACAAACCGCTGGTATTCACACCGGCATGGTTTTTCAGTCGCATACGTGTCTTGAACTCATAACGAGCCGAGAGGTTCAAATTATTGATGCGGTAGTTAGCACTGATAATCGGCGTAAATCCCCATCCTGTCTGGTCGCAGTTCAGTTCCTTATCCTCAACGAGGGGAGCAAAGTGAGGCATATTCTGGCTCTTGAAGAAGTCGACGGCCGGAACTGTGTGTCCGGTAGCCGTTACGACACCGATATTGCGCACATAACCATAGTAGTTACAGTCGGCATAAAGCACACGGCCGCCCACACTTACATTAAAGTTAGGCGTAATTTTGTAACCTACACCAAACTGTCCGCCAAAGTAATACTGACGGCCTTGCATATAAGTAGTCATGCTGTATCCTTTCACAGCACCGGGAGCAATGGCACCAATCAAAGTCGGAATCATGGCTACCTGGCTTTCAAACGAACCCAAACCGTCGTCGAACTTACATTTACCGCCACCGCCGCTGATGCCGAAGTGGAATGAAGCAAACCACTTCTCGCCTACGCGGGCCAAATCAATCGAAGGAATAACAGGAGCCACAGCCTTACCTTCAAATACCTTTTCGCCCGTTGCCGGATTCTGCACACCATTCACTGTTCCCAAACTAAAGTTCGGAAAAATTGAGGTAGCCTTACGCGACTGATAAGCACTCTGAATATCAAAGCCCAAATGCCAACCGGTGTTCATAAAACCGATACCGGCAGGGTTTGCATAAGCTGCATCAATGGCAATGCTGGCATCGCGTGCCGGATTGCGCAGGAAAACCACACTTTGGTTTGTATTCGTTAAAAATCCACCAGCGTGAGCCGATGCAACTGTGCCCAAAATGAGCGATACAGTAAGTAAAGATTTTCGCATTTCTCGTATTTATTGGTATTTTCTTCGGCAAAAGTACAATAAACATGCACAATGGACCGATTCCATGTGCAAATTCGAACAATAATTAAATTTTTATATTTATTAAACACCCGAAATGCTTTATGCAGTAAGCAAAAACGCAGTAACGTTGCCTTCCAAACGCATAAATTACACACTTATACAGCAGATGAGCTAAAAAAGAATTTATTTTTACTACTTTTATTTAGGAAATGCAATCTTCATTTTCACACAAAGGCTTCACATTGCGGTAACCCCGAACCGTTCTCAAACGTCAGGATACGAAGTTTCAACCCATTATTTGAAGCATAAGTAAGTGTTCAAAATTATTTATATAATTCTATCGAAGTATTTTTACTTTGCATAGTGTGCTTGCACCATTTCTGCCTGCCCTGCACTCAGTCACATAGCCCGCTATGCTCCTGAGTGCAGAACAAGCAGCTACGGCACAATCACACCATTCAAATGTAAAAATAATTATGAACACCTACTTAAAACGCAATTCAATGTAAAAATAATTGGCGAAGCCAATATAAAATAAATGACAACACCTACTTATCTTTAAAAAATTAGTAACTTCGCCCTCTCATAATCAGGCTTTCAATGCCAACAGTTTGTAGGGGAAACACACGTTTTTTCGCCCGCAACGGTTTGGAAGTTAAATAACAATCTCAAGTATGAAAAATTTATGGATAGGCGCACTTACTGCGCTCATCGTGCTCTCAGCCTGTCAGGGTGGCAAAAAACCCGTTGACGCCACCAGCGACCCCGACAGCCTGGCTGCAGATACAGCTCTTACCGACCACGTAGAAAACGATTCAACCATCTACGGCACATCCGACGAATTCGGCATGAGCACCTTCACACTCATCTCCGACAAAGGCGACACACTCTATGTAACCCGCACGGCCGACGATGGTACTGATGGTAAAATTTATGGCGACCTGAAAGAAGGCGAACGCTATGCACTCACCACCCGCGATAACAACAAGGCCATTGGCGTACTCATCAACCTTTCGCAGCTCGAACGCCACACCAAAGACTATCGCATCAGCAATGGCAAACTCATTCTCAAGGGCGACACCGTAACCATCGAGAAACTAAGCAACAAAGAGTTCAAGGTTAAGTAAACACATACCCAAGAGCATCACATATTCTGTTTTTTCCGAAGCAGGTGTTCCGATTCTTGAAAGTCAATCACCTACTTCCTTTTTTTGATTAAGAACACCCACTTATTGAAGTCGTCTGGACTTTTATGAATTCAAGATTATGCCTTTAATTTTTGAGGCGTTTTGGGCCTTGAAGAAGGAGTGTAGCGAGCTACACGACAGATGAATGGTCAAAAAACGGCCAAAAAGAAAGATGAAGATTGAATTTAGAAGAGATAAATCTCCAAATCAAATCTTCGTCAGAAAAGTTTAGACGACTTCATTACCTCCTCACACATTATGTTTTCAGGAATTGTAGAATCTATGGCACGCGTAGTTGCCATTCAGCAAGATAAAGACAACAAACACTTCACCTTGGAATGCGATTTTGGCCATGAACTCAAAATTGACCAAAGCGTTGCCCACAACGGTGTATGCCTCACCGTGGTCAAAATCGACGGCAACCGCTACGTCGTAACCGCCATGAACGAAACCCTGCAGCGTTCCAACCTCGGTCTGCTCAAAGTTGGCGACGAAGTAAACGTTGAGCGCTCCATGATGATGAACGGCCGTTTGGACGGACACATCGTACAAGGCCACGTCGACCAAACCGCCACCTGCACCGACATTACCGACGCAGCAGGAAGCTACATCTACACCTTTACCTACGAAACCTCACGTTCAATGGTCGAACGCGGATATTTCACCGTCGATAAAGGCTCCGTCACGGTCAATGGCGTAAGCCTCACCGTATGCGAACCCACGGCCAACTCATTCAAAGTGTGCATCATCCCCTTCACCTACGAACACACCAACTTCCACCACATACAGGTAGGAACGCAAGTCAATCTTGAATTCGACATACTGGGCAAATACATCAGCCGCCTGCAAGCATTAAAGGCCGAATAAGCCGTCGTCACGCTTTTTCAGGCCGGCAAACGCCCTTTTCTCATTCCTTTTTTTCTGTATGTTCCTCCCCTTTCTCCTCATTTTCATCGGAGGCGGTTTAGGCAGTCTGTGCCGCTACATTGTGAGTGCCTGTTGGCTCAAAGGCACAGACGCCTCATTTCCCTGGCCCACCTTAGCCGTCAACCTCTCCGGTTGTCTGCTCATCGGCCTGTTCATCGGCCTTTTGTCCCGCCGGCAAAGCGAAGGCCCCTATTGGCTCCTCATCACCGGCTTCTGCGGAGGCTTCACCACCTTCTCCACCTTTTCGAACGAAACATTCCAACTTCTCCGACAAGGCATGTGGCTCACAGCCCTATCCTACGCCCTGCTTTCGGTAATAGGAGGCATCGGATGCACAGCCTGCGGCTACACCCTATGCAAAAGCTAACATTATGAAACGTAAAGAACTATTTCAGAACGTACTGGCCTACCTGGGCAGCACCATGGACAACACCGAAACCGAGCTGAACTACACCACCCCCTACGAACTGCTCATAGCCGTGGTACTCTCAGCCCAATGCACCGACAAGCGCATCAACGCCGTAACCCCCCGCCTCTTTGCCGACTTTCCCACCCCCGAAGTCATGGCCGCCACCACGCCTGAAGTAATTTACGAATACATCAAGTCTGTCAGCTACCCCAACAACAAGGCCAAACACCTTGTCGGGCTCAGCCAAATGTTAGTCAAGGAATTCAACGGCGAAGTACCCTCCACCCTCGAAGCGTTAACGCGCCTCCCCGGTGTAGGTCGCAAAACGGCCAATGTCATTCAAGCCGTCGCCTTTGGCAAAGCCGCCTTAGCCGTCGACACCCACGTATTCCGCGTCAGCCACCGTTTAGGTTTGGTTCCCAAGCGTTGCACCACCCCCTACAGCGTAGAAATGGCTTTACGAAAATACATTCCCGAAAATCAAGTAGCCGCTTCCCACTACTGGCTTCTGCTTCACGGCCGCTACACCTGTACAGCCCGCAAACCCAAGTGCGACCACTGTGGCCTCAGTGCGCTGTGCCCCAGCTATCAGCCCGAACTGCCACCTGCCAAGTAATCACAGCCTCAACACTCCCCTCTCAAACACGAGTTCGAAGTTTCCGATTCTGTAACGTTTTCTATGGCTAATATTCCAGGCCTCACAGTTCCCTTTGCCGTAAATGTTAAACATTAAGCTGCTAAGTAGGTGAATTTATATTAAAATAGTCAGCTCGTTTTTCCATCTGCTTGTCGTTGTTTGAACTACGCGCTGAGCTATCGTCAAAAATTACGCCGCGATTGTCCGAATTAGTTCCGCGATTGTTGAAATTAGTTCCGAGCTAATTCAAATTAGTTCCGAGCTAGTTTCAACAATCTCGGAACTATTGATAATCAGCGCTTTCAAAAAATCCCCAGAATCGGTTTCAGGCACACTCATTTCGCCTTGAAATGAATCGAAAGGCAAACTTCTGTTTTTTACGTTTATTCACCTATCTATTAAATCCGTCCTGTGCGCAATAAGCTGTGAACTACTTTCCAATCCAAAGTGATTGAAGGTTGTACTTTGAGGATTAGGTCGAGGCGGATGTCAAAAGTCACGGTTGATATTTATAATAACCAATACTGACTCTATTCAACACAGGCCCATATTTTTACTACCTTTACAGGGTCAACAACAACGTCAAACAAGATGTATATCAATCAATAGCTGTTGTGATTAGCTGAATTTTTACTACCTTTACAGGGTCAACGACAACAGAGTATCGTATAAGTTGTTGATTATGAGGCATTTACATTCAAAAATAGAAATAAAAAAATGCCTATTAAAAAGAATCGGAATTCTGTATTTTACTCAGAATTCCGATTCTTTTTTAGAAGAGTTCCAACTGCTGATAATGAGCAGGAGGGTCTTTCTTTTTTTGAGCGCGAAAAACCTTGATATCGCCAAACTGTTTGTCGGTGATACAAAGAATACTGACATTACCTTCTGGAGGCACTTTCTGCTCTACCCGTTTCATGTGTACCTGCGCATTTTCCATACTGGCACAATGACGAAGATAAACAGAATATTGAAACATCGTAAAACCATCGTTCAGCAAATCGTTCCGAAAAACAGCTGCATCCCGACGATTCTCTTTAGTCTCGGTTGGTAAATCAAAAAAAACGAGTATCCACATAACCCGATAGGCATTGAGACGTTCAATCATACAGAAAATATGGCATGAAATAAGAAAACAATAAACAGTGTCAGACACTGAATCAGCCCCAGGTGGGATAGCATATTTTGCGATATTCGGCACGATAACATTTGGCCAAGCTGGCAGTAGTTTGTGCTACAGCCACCATCAGCGGACTCCGTTTTCCCTGCATATACACATCGAGCACCGGAACTGCCAGCATTTCGCGTTTTAACGCTGTAGTCAGTTCGGCTGTCAAACCAAAACGCCGGATGGTTTCGATAACCAGTGCATCGACAAAGGGACGATAAGGCTCCATAATGTCGTCGGCCAGGCAGTAAGCATTGTAACGGTTGTGGTGGTGTATGCCCGCCACAGGCAGCAATCCGCTTGCCACCAGTGCACGAGCCACCACAGCACGCAAAATGGCATAACCATAGTTCAGCAACTGATTGGGCGGTGGCCCCTCGCGTCCGCGCGTAAAGCCCGGAATGTCGGGGAACAAGTGCTGCCAATAGTAAGCTGCAGCTTGCGCCTCGCAGTTCGTGGTATCGCCACTTTTCACGGTATCTGCCAAATAGTGCATACGTGCAGCCGGTTCGTTAAGTTGCTTTTCAAGCACATACGCCTGATTCTCAATTTTAGCCACCACGGTCTGCTGCCATAGTTGCTTTTTGAGCGGAACAGAGGCTTCAATCTGACTTCTGAAACGTTCATTCTGCAACGTATTGCCTTCGAGCGGAAGCAGCAGCCCGGCTGGCATGCGTCGGTCGTCGCAGGTTATCACCGCTGTTTGGTTGTTGAGCAAGGCTGCCATCAGGCCTTGTGTCAAAGTGATTTGCCGATGGTCGAGCACCACCACCCCGATATCTTCTATCGGGATGGTGCGCACACTTTCCTGCCGAATACTTTCGGCCAAATGCTCAGCCTGCTCCACCTCGGGCATCCTAACCACCAACTGACTTTTACTCAACGACAAGTAAGCAGGATTGCCAAAGTAGAGGGTTTTCTTTATCATAAGCCAATGATATTTGTGATTTGTCCCAAACGATCGACAACCAACTTTAAACAACGTGTCTTAATCGTTACCCCCTCGTCATTTTTTTCCACTTTATTCAAGGAACCGAACTCTGTACCTGGATAAATCGGCGAAGCGACTGTTTGGGATAAAAAGAAACATTGTTTGGCTGTACACGAAACCATTTTAAATATTTGCTTCCGATTCAGTTTGTCAATTTCAGGCACCTCGCCTTCGGCCGGAACATACACCAAGTCGCCCGGAGAAACGACAAAGAGCAATTTACTACCATCAGCCAAGGTTTCGGCAGCCGGCTGATGCAGTTCGACCAGATTGGCAACAGCCTCGCGAAGCGAAACAGTTTGGAAATTTCGATCGCCATTCGGCCTTTGATAAATGGCAAAGAACAAATTCGTACCTTTTTCGGTTTCAACGAACTGCGCCTTTCGGCAACCGCGTTTACCCACTGCAAATTTCAATCCTAATGGTTCGGACACACGCACCTTATATATAGGTTTGTGCGGCTTACCCAAATTCAGTTCCTTCAGTTGCTGCTGTAAGCGCACTTTGCCTTCAACCGAGAAAGCAACCTTCGGGTCGCCCCCATTATTAGCCAAATGACGCAGCAGTATGGATTGAATACCAGTATCAGTGATGCTCTGAATTTTCTTGGCATTGAAACTTTCATCCAATTCCTTACGCCCTGCCACCATAGCTTCCTTTCCGGCACGCGGCAGTTGCACTGCTCCATATATCGTAGCCTTGTGCAGCGGTTTACGAATGGTGATGTGGCCATCCTTTGTTTGCCCCAACACACGCTCAGCATGTTTGAAGCTGACAACCATGTTATCCAGTGCCAATTCCACATCGTGTGTAAATGTTTCCCATGGTTTTTTGAACGTCCAGGTATAATTGCCACAATCGTCAGTTCGCGTTTTTTCGCAAAGCAGGCGACGCAAATCGTAACGTGCACCTTGCACTTCGTCCTTTGCTGCCACACTGTTAAAGTAGGTCACATGGTTGAGCGTCGTACAGGCTATGACAATAGCGTCGAGCGCATGATGGCGATGGTCTATACGCTTGCGATTCACAGGCGGCAAATGCAGCGGAACCTGCGTTTGGAAAAAGCGTTTGCCATCTACTTCGCGCATCTCGCCAAACTCGGTGGTGTTGAGCCGCTGGTTCAAACGCTCAAAACGCGGAGTAATCAGGTGATTCCACACCTCATTAAGTCCCCATTGCCGTTTGAGTTCGCTGGTCATACGTCCGTTGGTGTTGATAATGTGTTTCGACTTCGCGCCTTCCTCGCCTTCTTCGCCAACAACCTTTGAAAGCAAGGTCATAATCAGTCGGCTAATGTAGCGTGTGTCATTGAGCATCCGATTGTTGAAATCCTGCGGTATGTCCTCCATCAACAGAATTTTCATTTTTCCCGGCAACTTGGCATAATGCGTTTTAACAAACGCTTCGTACGCCTCTCTCGTAAGCAAAGTAAACGTCTGACCAAATGCACCCTTCACCACTTCGCCACCCCTGCGAATGATAAACTCATAGCCTGTCATCTTGTCCTTGAGTTTGTTCACTTCCTTTTCGCAAATCACCTTGTTGCGCATGGAATCGTCGTAGTAACGAGCCTTGGGTAACACATGCTCCACTTCGTAGGCCGGTGTAAAAAGTTTGCTCAAGGGAATAAACATGCCGGTATAAGGTGAACGATATTTCTGTTCGAGCCACAAGCGATAACGCAGTATGTCGCTATGACTAACCTTATCGGCCTTCGAGGCTAACCCCAAATCGTTAATGACATCCTTATATTGCAGTTTTTCCTCGCTATTGGCAGCATCGTTCAAAATGGTCGATTCAAAAATACTGAAAACCTCCAACTGCAAGGGCGAATAGGGTCGCACGTTCTCAACGTCGAATTCGGGTTTGGCAAATTCCTGCAACAAACGGCGAGCACGGTAATTGGCACGTTCGTTTTCAGAATTACGGTCGAACGTCTGCTTTCGTTCCTCACTGTTCTGCTTGAGGTCGCGCCCCATTTCAATATGAATTTCGTCGATGCGGCCATAGGTTTTCCAAATGTCGCGCACCACACGAAGGGTTTCGGTAACCACCCCTTCGACCACCGGGTTACGGAGCGAATGCTGTTTGAACACATGGCGCAAGTAATAGTCGATGTCCTCGGGCTTATGCCACACCGTCAGGTCGTCACTCTCGGCATAGCGTCCGTAAAGCAAATAGCAAGCCTTGTGCAGCGGAAGTCCTTGACAAACAGCCACACCGGTAATACCCGCACACTGCTTACGAGCCGTTTCCGAAAAACTGTTGGGTTCTGTTTGCAACAGTTCCAAACGGTGCAGCGTAAAAGCATCGAATGCATCGGACTTCCAGTGATGACCGCAACGCATAAGCGGTAACAAATGCTTCAAAGCCTTGAGCGAATAGGCTCCATAACCTGTTTCGGCAAACACTACCTTACGAAGTGCTTCGACAAAGGCATCGGCATCGGAAATGCCACGCTCACGGGCAAAACGGTTCAGGGCTTTCACGATTTCTTCGGGGTCGGTTACGGAATAAAGCAAGTGCCACAGTTTTTCGTCAAAGCAATCGCGATACTCCTTGGGTATGCTCATCAGCGTCCGGTTGGCCGGATAGGTCTTTTCCTCAGGATAATTCCAACGAAAACCCTTGCGCTGCTCCACCGAAAGTTTAAAGGGTTTGAACCCGAGCAAATCCTTTTGGCTAAATTCTTTTTTGGCAAACAAATGGTCGAACAGCTGCGCACGACTTTCAGCATCGGGCAGCAAGCGGTCGGTTACGTCGTAATCGGGCACAAGGCGTTCGCCAACCTGAGCTTCGCGTTGGTAAATGCGCAACTGGCTGATAAACTGCCACAAACGAAACTCCTGAAAAAGCGGATGCGACTTCGGCACACACTTGATGCGATGCTCCACCAATTCGCCTGTTGCATAATCAACATGGCGGTAACGTTCGTAAGGACAGTTAGCAATGAGTTTCTTTTGGCTTTTGAGCGGACGCTGATAGAACAGGATGTCGCGCACAATAAAATCGGTTAAACCGCCCTTTGTAATATGCTGAGCAGCTCGTTCGGGCGTGGTGTAAAGCGCAAGGGCGCATTTCTGGAGCAAATCTTTGTCAGTAAGTTCAGGAATAAACTCCTGCTGTTTGTGCAAAATCTGCTCAAGTTCGCTGCGATAGAATTTGCGTTCAATGGTGTGAATGTAGTGTCCGCGAATTTTGTCGTCGGGTTCGGCAAGCAAGTGATTGTAAATGTAAGCACCCACGGTGCACTGACTGAGTTCAATGTCGCATTCCGACTTCTTTTTACGGAACGTCCAATCGTCGGCATCCGGAATGCTGACCACCACCTGAGGTTTCCCTTGTTCATTGAGTTTGGGCTGTCCGTTCTTATCGGTTTTAGTGGTACAAAGCACATCCACTTGGTCGCCTACGGCAAATGGCGGGCATTCTGATTCACGGTTCAGTTCGCAGCCGTTGTCAAAACGGATGCAATAAATGGTTTGTCCCCTGCGGCGTTTCGATGGTCCCATAGCTTCGACAGCCGCTACCTGAATACGTGCAAATACGGTTCCATCGTCCTTTTCCTCGCTTTCGCCCATTCCACGAAGCTGGTAGTAACCTCGTTTTGCGTTGAAATTGAGAATAATCCAAGCCAGTTCCTCGCGGCTAACCGGCTGCGTCAGGGCTTTTTTGCGCAGATAGAACAGGGTCCAGTCGTGGGGCACCTTGCGACCGTCTGCCACGAGTTGTGGCTGATGTATTGCAAAATCGGCCAACATTTCGCGGAATGATTCCTCGAAAATAAAAGTGTGCCGTCCGCTTGCATCGCAACGGTAAGGCAACAGC
>FR901797.1:0-7594 GCA_000437675.1 Prevotella sp. CAG:891 | reverse complement strand
GCGGTTCAGCTTCATCAATGAAATGTCCGCGATGATTGACAAAGTCAATTTGTTGACTAAAATGCTGGGGTAAAAAACCCAATATGTGCAGTACCTGCAGCAGTCGGTAACGACGCTGCTTTACGCGCTCAATGTTTTTACGCACATTGCGAAAAGCCGTTCGCTGCGAAGCGGCCGATTGCAATTTTCCCTTGGCAAAATCGGTCATCACATCGCCCGTCATGGGAATGATGCGACTGCCGTTACCTGCAATGCGAAACTGATTGGCGTTGAGCAATGCCCAGCCAACGCTATTGGTGCCTAAGTCAAGCCCTAAAATATGTGCTGAATTTTTCATGATATATATATGTATAATTGTTATTCGCAAGAATCAAAAAACAAGAACTCATCGAATGCCGCGAATCACTGCTTGGCATAGTTGATTACCTTAAAATCTATTGGTTCTGTATGCAATGCAAAACTAATAGGTTACTTTTTATCAAAACAAAAAACCATTCCGTTATGTTCGCATCACAAAATTAGCAAAAAAACCGATTCTTATTTGGCAAAACAAAAAAAAGTTCTAACTTTGCAAGTAATTCAGCTAATCACAATAAGGATTATTCCGTTGTGGTACAGTTTCAACCGGCAGCAAGTTTTCTTGTTGTCGGTTTTTTTGGCTTAAAACAGAAATACTTCTACCTTTTTAAATTTACAATCCAGTAGAACGTCACAATTTTTCGAGGCTGAAAATGCGGATAAAAAAAACGTGTGATTCATGCTGGCTGAATCACACGTTGGGGAATTAGGGGACGAACGAAGGAGGGCTAAAAGTCGAAGCCTACGCTCATGTAGAAGGTGGGTTTGCGACATTCGCCCGAATAGCTGAGGGCGGCTTGTACGGGGCCGAACTTGGTTTCGTAACCGTAATGCAGACCTATGCCGTAGGCGTAGTGGGCTTTTTTCAGGTGACGAACGTCGCGCTGCTCGGCCAGTACGGCTCCTAAAAGGGTGGCGTAATGGCGCGTGAGGAAATGATAGCGGAACTTTACGTCGCACGACACAAGGGCGTTGCGGAAGAGTTCGAAGTGGCTTAACCCGACAAAGGGTAACTGCTGTTCGAGGTACTTGCCTTCAAGATGACCGCCGACGGCATTGCGAAAAATAAAGGGGACTTTCTTACCTAATACCAAGCGGCCGGAGAAACGGGGCAAAAGGGCAAATCGCTTGCCAAGGGCCATGACGGTTTGCCACGTGGCTGACACGGTGGAAAAGGCATGGGGGCGTTTCAGGCACGTCAAATTGTCGGTGGTAAACGTGTAGGTTGCTACAAACTTGGAACCTACGGTGGGATTGTCGGCCTTGTCTTGTGAATTGTAGTTCAAACGTACGTAGCCTGTGAAGTAATTGTCGCTGACCGGATCGGGAAAGGCTGCGAGGGTGCCTTCGTCGTTCATCAGTACGTCGTTGAAATCGAAACGCTGAAACTTTAGTCCTAATTCTGCATCGAAATTGCGCGTTTGCCGATAGGCGTAGGCCAAACCGGCTTGCTGCTGCTGAAACACTAGGCTGCTGGCGCGACGGCCTTTGTGATTGACGTCGATGTCGCGATGGCGAAACTCGTAGAACACGTTGAACTGCTTGTTCAGCCAGGGTTCAACGGTGAGCGATCCGCGCACGGCATATTGCTCGGTGAGCCGGGCGGCGAGGTCGATGGTGGTGGGCACGTGGGTGCGGAACACAAAATTGGCATTGAGCAGAATGGCGGCCAGTTCCTCGGTATCGAAACGGGCGGCTACGCCTAATTCGCTTGCCAAACGTTCGTGGGCATGAAACAGCAGATGGTAGCCTTGCTCGGCTTCGATGAGCGAATAATGGGCGTCGAGATACAGAAAGCGTTCGTTGAGCAGGGTTACGGCATGTTCAATCTGCTGCTGCGTGATGCGCGAGTGTTCGGCAAGTTTGCAGGCCTTGCGTATGATGCGTTCCTCGGCGGGGGTGATGTGGTCGAAGGCTATGCTGGCTACTTGAAAATCGGACTGCATGCCTCTTTGGCAACCTGTTGGCCGGGATGGGTGGCTGCCTTGAAGTTTAGGCAAGGCCGATGCCAAGGCTGCCGAGTGGGGGCTGCACAATGTATCGGCAGGAAGCCGGACGGAAGAAGCACCGGGCGTTTGACCGGGAAAACGCAGCTTGGGGGCGTAAGGAAAATGTACGCCTGTGGCAAGGGCTATTTGCTGAAGGGTGCGTTGATGTTGACGGGCTGTTTCGTAGCCACGGCGAATCATGGTGTCTAACTTTTCGGGACTGAAGTCCATGGTCGACACGCCCTTGGGGTTCACGCCTATGTGCAGGTTGCAAAGCTGTATGTTTTCTTCGAATTTTCGTCGGCTCGAAATGCTGATGAGCTGCTGCACCACGCTTTGTATGCCTCCTTGCTGCATGGTGTCATTGAACACGCGCTGCACGGTGGAGCCTATGACGATGTCGGCACCCATGCGTCGGGCCACATCGACTGGAAAGTTGTTGCACAATCCGCCGTCGACCAATGTTTTGCCCTCCATCAGTACGGGAGTAAAAACTCCGGGAATGGCCATACTGGCGCGTATGGCGGCTGAGAGTTTGCCACTGCGCAGCACCACTTCATCACCATTGGCCAGGTTGGTAGCCACGCAGGCAAAGGGTATGTGCAGGCTGTCGAAACTGATGCTGTCGTGATAGCCCACTGTGAGCCGGGCCAACATATTGCCCAAATTGCGTCCGCGCACAAAACCATCCATTTTGGGTTTGGCACTTCGTGAAAGGGGGATATTCAGGATGTAACGTCCCTTGCGTTCGCGCTGTTCGGGCGAGAGCTGCTTGCGGGGCGATTTGTCGGACAGGAGCATTTCCCAATCCTGCATTTTCACGAGTTGTTCCAATTCGTCGGTGGTGTAGCCCATGGCATAGAGGCCGCCAACTATGGCTCCCATACTGGTGCCTGCTATGTAGTCGATGGGAATGCCGGCTTGTTCGACTGCGCGTATCACACCAATGTGGGCCGCACCTTTGGCTCCACCGCCGCTCAGCACAAGGCCTACACGGGGACGATTCTGAGCAGCATTTCCTTTCTGCGCTCGAACGGGCTGGGAGCACAGCCATAGGCAAAGGGGCAGCAAGGGGGCCCAGCCATAGGCAAAGGGGCAGCAAAAGGTTAAGCCATAATCTGTTCATCAGCATTGTGTATCGAGCCATGAAAGAATGTCTGCCGGACATTGGGCAAAGAGGGAAGCACCAGGCAGGCTACGCAAAAAGTCTTCGTCGCGAAAACCCCACAACACCAGCATACACTGCATGCCGGCATTTTGGGCTGTGAGCAAGTCGACTTCGGAGTCGCCCACATATACGGCCTCGTCTTTGCTGCATCCCAATTCGCTGAGGGCGGCAAGTACGGCGTCGGGGTTGGGTTTGCGCCGAACCGTGGCACTTTCGCCCACAGCCGAAGTGATGTAATCCTTGAAAAAACGTTCGTTGAGTTCAACAACTGCGGGATGTAATTTATTTGACACCACAGCCATCGTGATGCCGCGTTGTTGCAAGGCTTTGAGCAAATCAATGATTCCGGCAAATGGTTTAGATTTATCGAGACAATGCTCCACGTAGTAGGTACGGAAGGTTTGAAACACAGGTTCGAATGCTTCGTCGCTCATGCCGCGCCCTACGGCATCGAGCATCAAATTGCGTATGCCATTGCCCAAGAAACTGCGTATTTCTGTATGGCTTCGTTCGGGAAGGTGGTGTGTGCGCAAAGCATAATTCACGCTGTTGGCCAAATCGTCTAACGTATCGAGCAGGGTTCCGTCTAAATCGAATAATATACTTCGTATCATTGTTTCCTATTTCATTTTAAAAAATTGTACAGATAACATCTGCATTCAAATAGGACAAAGGTAGCGAAAAACAAACTGATTACACGTATGCTTTCTAAAAAATATTCATTTCAGTACAGGCAAACAATCTGAGTTAGCGCATGCAAACCCTTTTTGATGTACAAACAACGCTTTTTATTCATAACAAATATTAAAAATAGAGGAAGTAAGTCATTTTAATTACGTATATTTGCAATACTTATTGGAAAATCCATAAATGAAACATTTGAAAAACTTGCTATTTGCAGAAATGGCTTTTTTCCAAACTTGAATCTAACAACCACAACATACAACACATTTTTAAATCTATCATGAATAAAAATTAATTACCACAAGTTACTCGCAAGCACCTGCATGGTGGTGTGTTTACTGGGTACCCCAAAAGCCATGGCGCAAGCTGTAATCTTTCCGCAGCAACAACAAGCCGGCATTGCCTTGGTTGAAGTGAACGGCGAAGAATACGTTTTGAAAAACGATTTGCTCAGTGCTTCGTTTATCCGTACGGCCGATGGCAAATTGCTGTTCAACGGCTGTAAGGCCATGAATCTGAAACCGGGCAGTGAACTGTTTAAGGTGATTTTGGGCAATGGTACGGCTCTGAATGCTTCGGACATGAAGTTGGAAAGCGTCGACACTGAAGAACTGAATGCCAACATTGCTGCTGCAAAGGGTTCGGAACGCTTTGCAGGTAAGGCTATCAAGGCTGTTTTTTCGAAAGATAACCTGACGATTGAATGGAGAGCCGTTCTGCGCGACGGTTCGCACTATTTGCGCACGGACTTGAACATCACGGCTAAGAACGACCAGGCTATGCAGTCGGTTACGCCGATGATTTACACTGTGGACAACATTGCTGCCGGCAGTGCGCCTGCGGTGGTGGGTAATACGCGTGGTGCGGTGCTGGCAAGCGATAAAATATTTGCCGGACTCGAAACACCAATGGGTGTGAACGCTATCAAAACGGAAAATGCGGGCATCGAAAACTTTACGCCGAAGAGTTGGACTACGGAGTCGTTCAACTTTTCTCCGGGTACGGATACGCCGGCCGACATTCTGAAAATTCGCGTTGAAGACGGTGGCAAGTACTTTGACCTTACGCCTGAGGACATTAAGGCGGCACAGGGCTATGTTACCTTCCGCGAGGCGGGCGAACAAACCGTTACGTTCCAATATAAAGGTGGCGCACACCGCTTGCAGTTGGTGGGTGTGGACGTGATAAAGGCACAAACCGACGAGGTGGTGGCTCATGATTATCATTTTGGCTACACGGGTGGAAAGACGGAGAACAATGTGTTTACACTGAACATTCCGGAAAAGGGTACTTACCTGATTCGTTACTTTGTTGAAACGGCTTCGCAAACGATTGAAAGCAACGGTAGCATCACGTTTAGCAAACCTATCGGTACGCCGGTGGTGGTGTACGACCTGATGACTGAGGCTTCGAAACAAAGTAAAGCTATTCCTGCTACGAAACTGGTGCCGGCTGTCAAGGCGGCTGATGTGAAGGAGGGTTACACCTTTGTGGAAGATGAGGCACGCACCGAGGAATGGACGCCCAACTTCTGGACTAAGGCTAATAATAAAGATGTGCCGGCGCGTATCCTTGAAATGGGACACGAGGCTCAGTACATTTACAAACACGAACAGCCGGTTAACATCCAGGCAAACAAGGCGGTGCTGAACACGGAATTCCTTTACAAAAACGGCAATAACCGCTTGCAGATTGTGGGTGTTGACTTGCTGCAGGACGGGGCACCCATTGCCTATGATTATCACTTCGGATTTACGGGAAGCCAAAAGGCTGACAATACGTATCAGGTGAAACTGCCTTACAACGGACAGTTTACGCTGCGCTACCTGGTGTCGATGAAGAACGAGGCTAACACGTCGAATGGTACGATTACTTCGGTTATGACGGCTGCTCCTGATACCATTCATCTGCCGGCTCCGCCCGCCCCTGATACCATTCACCTCCCGGCCCCGACAGAATCGCCGATGGAGGGTTACTGGCGCCGCAATACGACGCTCAAGGGCGGTACGACGTGGAACGTCAGCTCTGTAGTGGGCTTGATAGCTCCGGGTCAGTCGCGCCGTTCGTTCCTGGCTTACAGCGAACGCGAACGTGCTGTGCCCTGGCGTGCCATGCCGGTATACATTTCGTGGTACGAACTGAACATTGACCGCAACAACTCTGAGGATTATTCAAAGAATATGACTGAGGAGCAGTGTGCCGAGGTGGTGAACCATTGGTATGAAAAATTCTATAAACCTTACGGCAAAGCTCCGGTTGCTTTTGTTTGGGACGATGGCTGGGATCATTACGGAACGTGGACTTTCAACAAGAACTTCCCTAACGGATTCAGCGCTGCCGACAAAACGGGACGACTAATGGGTGCCGGACAGGGTGCCTGGCTGGGCCCGGTGGGTGGCTACGGCCAGAGTGGTACGTACCGCCGGAATTACTGGAAGGATAAGGGCGGCATGCAGCTGAGTAACAAGGATTACTACGACACGTTCATGAAGGCTTGTACGTCGATGATTGACAAGTATGACTTCCGCTTCTTTAAGTTTGACGGCATCAGCGCACAATGGAGTGCCTTGGGTCCGGACGCTGGCGATACGGGCATTGAAAATGCTGAGGGTATCATTTCTTTGGAACGCGAAGTGCGTAAAAAGAAGGCTGACATTTTCTTCAACACGACAGTGGGCACATGGGCTTCGCCTTTCTGGTTCCACTTCTCGGATGCTGTTTGGCGTCAGGAGAACGACTGGAGCGTAATCGGTAATCAGGGCGATGACCGCGAACGCTGGATTACGTACCGCGACCGCTTGGTTTACCAAAACTTTGTACAGAATTCTCCGCTCTGCCCCATCAACACCATCATGACTCACGGATTCATTCTGACGAAGTTCGGCCAGGTGTCGAAGTCGATGGATTACAAGGGTATTGTGCGCGAAATGCGTTGTGCCTTTGCTTGTGGTTCGGGTATGGTGGAACTGTACAACGACTTTAAGCTCATGGACGAAATCAATGGTGGTAAGCTGTGGGCTGACTTGGCTGAATGTATTGACTGGCAAAAGCGTAACGAGGATGTGCTGCCCGATATTCACTGGGTTGGCGGTAATCCGTGGGATGGTGCCAAGGCTAACATCTATGGTTGGGCTTCGTGGAACGGCAAAAAGGCTACGCTGGCTCTTAGAAACCCGAGTGCTTCGGCACAAACCATCAAAATTACGCTGCGTAAGGCGCTTGACATTCCTGAATATGTCAGCACGCAGGTTATTTGGACCAGTTCTTTCAAAGATCAGCCTGTGCTGAATGGTTTGAAGATGGGCGAAGCTATCGACATCGATAAGGAACTGACCATCAATATGCCGGCTTCATCGGTATTTGTGTTTGAAGGTATTGACCAAAATCCTTTGGATATCAATCCGGGTCCTACGGGTATCGGCCAAGTAACTGCTAAGAACCCTATCGTGAAGGATTCTATTTACGATTTGTCGGGCCGTCAACTGCCTGTTCCTCATAAAGGTATTAACATCATCAACGGACAAAAGATGATAAAGTAATCCTTTCCTTTCTGACTTAAGATGAACATTTAAAAAGCCCACTCTCGGCAATGAATAGTGCAAATCATTGCTTGAGAGTGGGCTTTTGCTATTGAAGTCGGCTGAACTTTTATGAAATTCAAGATTTGCCTTAATTT
>FR901796.1 GCA_000437675.1 Prevotella sp. CAG:891 | reverse complement strand
GGAATTCCCGCTTTATTCTTAAAACGAGTTTACCTAAGTTTCCATTGAAATATATTTTACTGCATGTAAAGATGAACGAACAGCCCGTACGCATCTTCATCATCAAATATGGGCGGAGCAACCATTAAACAGGGCTGCTCACGACAGCCCACACCATGAACTTCGTCAGAGCCTTCGAATTTTATGAAAAACGTTATCAGTGTACAAAAAAAAGGCATCTTAACCCGATGGATTTGCACATGAATTTGGTGAATGAAGAATAAATCAATATATGGCTCTGTCACGTTTTGTATGGCTAATTTTCTAAGCCTCACAAGTCCCTTTGCCGTAAATGTTAAACAGTAGGTTGCATGATTGGTGAATTTACATTAAAATAATCCGGTTGTTTTTCCTTCTGCAAACCGCTGTTTGAGCTACACGATGGGCCATTGCCAAAATTTGCTCCGCGATGGTCCAAATTAGTTCCGACCTTGTCCGAATTAGTTCCGAGCCAGTTGAAATTAGTTCCG
>FR901795.1 GCA_000437675.1 Prevotella sp. CAG:891 | reverse complement strand
GAGGAAAACCCACGATTGAGTTTTCCTCCTTTTTTTTGTGAATGCATCATTGATACACCATCAGGTTTCAACCTATTATATTCAGTGTTGAATTGGAGTTCTACTACTTATGCCGTAAAAAGGAAAAGCCCCATAGCGACACACAAGCCATCAGCAGGAACCGCTCATCTTTCGCATGAAAATCTCTTCCATCTCGTTGCGCAAATAATCGCCTATGTAAGCATAAGTATGCTTTCGAATAGCTTCGACAAAAGCCGAAAAGTTAGTATCCTCACACCATTCTTTCCGAACCTCATTGTCAATCAAATACTCGTGTAAATCTTTATATGTAAGGATTGTATATTCCTCTTGCAACGCTTCCGGAATTTCGGGTATATTGTAATTGGGTGCTAAAACATACTTGTAAATATGTTTGAACGTGCAATTAGTTTCTTTATTGGTAACGTGCTTACTAAAAGCGTCATAACGAAACAACTGATTGACGTAAACAGAATCCATACCTTCACTGTTGCTCTTACTTAAATTCTTAGCAGCAATACTATTGACGCCCGACTTAATTTTGTTTTCAATCACCACTAAGTTATCACCGACATTGTCTACCAGCAAGAGGTCAATCCGACCCGTAAATACGTTTTGAATTGCATCTTGTGCATCATTCAGCTCTTTGGTAACAGATGATATATCATATTCTCTTTCAACCCAATATGAGCCATCTAAATGATCGATGCCCTTGGTTTTAAAAAACTTTTTCCAAAGTTCCCGGTACTTCTTATCCATCATAAAATAGGCCAGCGCATTGGAAATGCAGTTTTCATTGTCTTGAATCTGACAAATATCAAAAAGTGAAGGCTGACGCTGTGCTACCGATTTTTTTTGTATATTTCCATCATATTCTTGCCACAGTTTCGGGTCATCACAGCGTGCAATCAAACTGCGGTAAAGCACACCATAATCATCACAACCTTTGGGATGCGAATTACTCGGATAAATATATTGTTTCAAAGATGTTTTCGCTTGATTTAATGCTGTAAGAGACACCACCATTGGCTCCTGCTGACTGAGCACATGTGTACTATCGGACGACAGATTTCCTGCTTGTTGCAGCTGAGTTTTAGCTGCATTGGCAAATTGAATGAAAATGCGACGAACCGGCACATATACTTTAGCAGCTTTATAAGTCACGAAAATGTTTTGCTGTTGAAATCCTTGAAATAACGAAGAAAGTGAAACGCCTCCGTACTTCAATTCGCCTCCAACTTGAACATTATCGCTTTTTAAACCCTTGCAGTTCTCTGGCTTGTACACATCTTCCAATCCCGTGGCCATACCCACCACTTCAACAACACCCGGTGCATGGTATTTCACAAGAAACATATAGCCAATCTTACCTACGTGTTCGGATGCAAAATCACCTTTAGCATTAAGATATAGATAATGATTTCCGTCATCAGCTCGAAAGAAGTTGATGACCTCGTGCCCTAAATTGTGTTCCAGGTATTGACCTGCATACATGCGATTAAGAACTATGCCAAGCTGCTGTTTTGAGCTTTCATTCTTACAAGTTGTCTTTTCTTCTCGATTTTTCATCATAATGTTACAGTTAACTTTACTAAAATTTTCCACCCCAACAAAGAGGATGCGATGTACCAGTAATTGAAGTT
>FR901794.1:28290-32481 GCA_000437675.1 Prevotella sp. CAG:891 | reverse complement strand
CATAAAAGTTCAGACGACTTCATAAAATAAATTTAAATACCTACTTATCGCTGCAAATACACGCTCATTCGGCGTAAGAACCAAAGAAAGAGGGTGTTTCTTTTGGCACTGTAAACAGAAAGGGCTAATTTTGCAAAGAATAGGTAAATAAGTAGACGTTGAAAATTATTTTGTAAATGCTTTGCCCAATCTGTGTACTTAAAATCGCGCTATTTTAATGTATAACGTATTTTGAACATCTGCTTATAATAAAAACAGGCTATGCCGCTCAATGTGGCAATACCAGTCTGTAACCCTTACTCCGTAAGAAAAACAAAAACTGCTATGTCGAAAGAAAAAATCATACTCACGGGCGACCGCCCTACCGGTAGACTGCATATCGGACACTATGTCGGTTCACTGAAACGACGCGTAGAATTGCAAAACGAAGGTGATTTCAAAAAAATGTTTGTGTTCATCGCCGATGCACAGGCACTCACCGACAACATCGAAAACCCCGAAAAGGTTCGTCAGAACGTGATTGAGGTAGCACTCGATTACCTGGCAGCCGGACTCGATCCGAATAAAGTAACCATCTTTATCCAAAGCCAGATTCCCGAACTTTGCGAACTTTCGTTCTACTTCATGGACCTCGTGTCGGTGAGCCGTTTGCAGCGTAACCCAACCGTGAAAACCGAAATCGGTATGCGCGGCTTTGAATCGAGCATTCCCGTAGGTTTCTTTACTTACCCCATCAGCCAGGCAGCCGACATTGCAGCCTTCCGCGCTACGACCGTACCTGCAGGCGAGGACCAAAAGCCCATGTTGGAACAGGCTACCGAAATTGTACGCCGCTTCAACTACATCTATGGCGATACGCTCGTTGAACCCGAAATCATGTTGCCGCAAAATGCTGTGTGCTGCCGTCTGCCGGGAACCGATGGTAAAGCAAAAATGTCGAAGAGTTTGGGTAACTGCATCTACCTGGCAGAAACTGCACAGGAGGTGAAGAAAAAAGTGATGTCGATGTACACCGACCCGACGCACATTCACATCGAAGACCCCGGACACATCGAAGGCAACACCGTGTTCACCTACCTCGATGCATTCAGCCGTCCCGAACACTTTGCCGCATACTGGCCCGAATACCAGTGTCTGGACGAAGTGAAGGAACACTATCAGCGTGGCGGACTCGGCGACATGAAGGTAAAAAAATTCCTCAACAACATCCTGCAGGAAGAACTTACCCCCATTCGCGAACGCCGTGCCGAATTTGAAAAAGACATTCCCGCCGTTTACGAAATGCTGCGAAAAGGCTGCGAAGAAGCTCGCAACATTGCCGCACAAACGCTCAGCGATGTGCGCCGCGCAATGAAAATTAACTACTTCGACGACGCTGAACTCATCGCAGAACAAGCAAAACGCTTCGGAGGTAAATAAAATATAGGTAAAAACTTGGCATAATAAAAAGATTTACCTAACTTTGCAACCCGAAACCGCTATGTCGCACCTGTGATACAAACAAACTGATAATCAGTTGAACCAAAGGCTGTGACAAATAACGGAAAAGAGTGAGAAGGTGCCTGCTAAGGCCATGAGACCGTGAGGCCTGTACGCATAGTCGGTAGCTGACCTCGCCCACTCGCTTGATATGTATATCAAACAAAAAACAGCATAACACAATGAAAAGAACATTCCAACCCCACAACAGAAAAAGAAACAACAAGCATGGTTTCCGTCAGCGTATGCAGACGGCTAATGGTCGTCGCGTATTGGCTTCGCGTCGCGCTAAGGGCCGCAAAAAACTGACTGTGTCTGACGAAGTACACGGCAAGAAGTAAAATATACGCACCACAGCTTAGTGGTTTTTTGATTATAAGAAGGGGTTTACAAGCTATCTGCAAAATACTTGTAAACCCCTTTCTTTGGCTACATCCCCCAAGGGTGTGCCTTTTTTGTATAAACTGAATTATACGCAGGTGCTGAACAAGCATTGATGCTCTCCATCTAAACAATCTGCCGTTCGGCAGCAACGGCCTACGCTGAAACCAGCACCTGATTACCGACAAACCTTTTCCTCCCTTTTTCGTAAATTAAAGATTTTCGTTCACCGCAATAGCCACACTTCATCCAATGAAAACCTTTACCTACGCACGAATCTGGACCATTGCCTACCCCATTCTTATCAGCACCCTCATGGAACAGCTCATAGGCATGACCGATGCGGCTTTTTTAGGGCGCGTCGGCGAAATTGAACTGGGAGCTTCGGCATTGGGCGGCATTTTTTACATTGCCGTATTCATGCTGGGCTTCGGATTCAGCATCGGCGCACAAATACTCATGGCACGCCGCAACGGCGAAGGAAACTACGAACGCATCGGCACCATTTTTTATCACAGTTTGGCTTTTCTGTTTCTCATGGCCTGCACGCTCTGTGGACTCACCCACTGGCTGGCACCGGTGATATTGGAAAACATCATCTCGTCGCACGCTGTGTTCGAAGCCACCAATGCCTATATCGACTGGCGCGTATTTGGCTTTTTCTTCGCCTTTATCAATGTCATGTTTCGCGCCTTTTATGTAGCTACCACTCAAACCCGAACCTTGACGCTGAATTCCGTAGTCATGGTGTTGAGCAACGTAGTGTTTAACTACGTACTCATTTTCGGTAAATTCGGTTTGCCTGCCTTAGGCATAGCCGGAGCAGCCATTGGTAGCTGTCTGGCCGAAATGGTTAGCAGCTTATTCTTTATCGTTTATACCTGCCGCCGCATTCCTTACGCCCAGTATGCACTCAACCGTCTGCCCCGGTTCCGCTTTAACCTGTTAGGCAAAATTCTCGGCATCAGCGTGTGGACCATGGTGCAAAACTTCCTTTCGCTGGCCACTTGGTTTCTCTTTTTCCTCTCGGTCGAACACTTGGGCGAAAGCAGCCTTGCAGCCACCAACATTGTGCGAAACATTTCCTCGTTCACCTTCATGACCGTCATAGCTCTGGCCTCAACAGCCAGTACCCTTACGAGCAACCTTATTGGAGCCGGACACATCGAAAGCGTACGCCCAATGCAGAACCGCGTGGTGCGCATGGGCTTTGTGGTACTTGCCCCGCTAATTGCCGTAATCGGTTTCTTCCCCGATGCGGTTATGAGCATATTTACCAACGACGCTGCGCTGAAAGCTACTGCTCGTGGAGCACTTTATGTGATGCTGTCATCCTACATATTTACCATTCCTGCTGATGCTGTCATCCTACATATCTACCATTCCTGCTCAAATTCTGTTTCACTCCGTGAGCGGAACGGGCAACACGCGCACGGCACTGGTAATTGAAGCCACAGCCCTATTCATTTACTGCATTTACATTGGCATTGCCATATTCCACTTCCGCGTAAGCCTGCCCTACTGCTGGCTGAGCGAACACGTCTATGCCGTGTTTGCCCTGATTTTCTCGTTTATCTATTTGAAATTCGGAAACTGGCAAAAAAAGCAGTTCTGACACCTTGCACTGAAAGCATACGCTTGAATCTGCCACGCGTGTGGCAATCGTAGCAAAAAAAATCCCGTCAGGTAACACAGATGATACCTGACGGTTTTTTTTGCGTCATGAATTCGGCTTTTAACCCCAAAAATAAGTACATTTGCTGCTAACGAAGCAAAACCTGAATTGATATGCAGTTCATTTTCAAATCAATAATCCTTTCACTCTGCATTTGCCTGTTTGCTCCACTCTTGCCGAGCTGTGGCAAAATTGAGCTGACGGATGATCAAACAGAAAAACCAGACGATGAAGGCGGTGACGACCATAACCAGCCTCCCACCGACAATCCCGACAACTACGCGCTGAATGTGTGTCAACTACCCGATGTGGCCGATGGCACCGAAGTATATGTGGCGGGCTATATTGTGGGCTTCGTCCCCGTTCCCGGAAGTATCAAGAATATGGTGTTTGGCACTACTGATGCCGAGGCAAGCAACCTGGTGATAGCCGATTACCCCGACGAAACCGATCCGAAACGCTGTGCGGCCGTACAACTGACCAAGGGCACTGAGGCACGCGAGGAACTAAACTTGCTCGACCATCCCGAAAACCTGGGAAGGGCTATATACGTTGGGGGCATCAAGCAAAAGTATTTCGCTGCTCCGGGTGTCAAAAACGTCAAGGAATTTGGCTTTATAAACGATGATGACCCCACAAAACCCGACAAACCTGCT
>FR901794.1:20855-28257 GCA_000437675.1 Prevotella sp. CAG:891 | reverse complement strand
TGCTGAACCCGACAAACCTGTCCAGCCAGTTAAGACATTTCCTATACTGAAAACAGAAAGCCCTGCTACTCCCTTCGAAGGATGCTGATGCGCTATGACTTGCCGAAAAAATGCCATACACAAATAACAACGAATGAAACATGAATGCAACGAATATTTTTAAAAAAGTAGTAAAGAAAATTGAATGTAACGATTTTACACGAACAATCATACTTATCGGCATAGCTGCTTTGACTTTGCTACTGATTTACAACATAGGAAAATACGTAGGTCAAATTCTTACAAACCTATGAACTACCGCCAAGCTGACAACTTGGCTGTATCTGGAAAAAAACTGAAAGGGTGGTTCTGATTATTCTGACAGGTCAATTTGTACCTATCAAAATTATCAGAACCACCCTTATCGTCAATTACTGTCTTATCGTCAATTACTGTGCCGTAAAGCAATAGCTTCCATCGAGGTCGTTAAACGTAACTACCCATTTTCCCTGAGCCACAGGAATATTGTCGCCACCATCCTTGCCGTAACCGGCAGGGAAAGCACTGCCACCCCAGTTGGGTGCCCATCCTGGCTGAAGGAACTTGGCCGTAGTCGGACCTGCGGTTGCGTCGATAGTGTAGGTCCACACATGGTTGTGTCCGGTCATTGAAGCTGTGGTATTCACAGGCTTCATGGCAGTTTCGGTGTTCCATCCATTGAAATCGCCGGCAATGAGCATCGTCGGGTAAACCGTGGCAGCAAGGTCAGCTGCTTCGATTTTGATTTGGTCGTTGCGCGTGTCGAGCGTCAGAGTGTAATAGCCGTTGGACGGCACGATGAAGTTCTTTGAATTTCCAGCGTTTTTCACACCGGTGAGCGCACCGTCAGAAGTACCCCACTGGTTATCCCAGCTACCAGGAGTCTGAATCAGTTTGAATCCGTCGGTAGTAAAGTAGCCAGTAAATGTGAGCATACCTTTACCTGTTTTTTCGTCGTATTCGTAACCGTCGACTACTGAAAGCGGATAAATTGATGTTCCTACGGCATTCAGCGCATTGTTCCATTTACCATCACCAATGCAACCGCCAATCAGATACCACATTTCGACAGGAGCCTTTTCCAATGCAATGTAATACGGCATTACTTTCAACTTCACCACATTGGACACAACGGGATTATGTCCTCCGGCCGAAGCGGCAATACGTAAATTGAGTTCGTACGCTGCCGGAATATTTTGCGCATCCCATTTGAGGAGCTTAAGGAGCGTTTTGTTCAGTTCTTCAGCCTTGATTTTGATGGTACACTGCGTGGTGGCTTCGCCCAATGTTGCATAATCAGCCACCTTGCTACCGCTTTCGTCGGCCTCAGCCTCGGCTAATGAAGTGGTAAACGAACCAGTAGCCGAAACCTGCACTTCGAATGAAGTAACTACAGCCGAACCATTCGAGGTATAAACAGGGCGGTTCCAGCTCAGACTGATTGAATCGGTATTTTTCAAATCTACACCCTGCTCGGCCTTTTCCGGAACATTCATCAGGAATGAGTTAGGCTGAATGAGTGTAGGGTTATCATCGCGGTCATCCTCGCAGGCCGTAAAGGCACACAGGCTGCCAAGCAGCAGGAGAACGGTTGGAAATATCTTTTTCATGATTTATTCAAAGTTATAAGAAACGTCTGTTTGCTTCATCGGGTGAGCAACGCCTTTTTAGCAGGCGTTGCCTTCCGAAGAATCAGCTTAATATCCGGGGTTTTGTACAAGGTTAGGATTGGCATTCAAGTCTGTTTCGGGCAAAGCGTAAATGTTGCGATAGGCTTCGAAACCCGAACCTTCTTTCGTACCGCCCTTCCATTGCCATTTGTAGTCAGAGTTTCCGCCAAACTTGCCAAAACGAATCAGGTCGATGCGTCGACGGCCTTCGTAATAGAACTCGCGCGACCATTCATCGCAAATTTGGTTCAGCGTGTAAACACTTTGATTTTTTGCATGTGAGCGGCTACGAAGTTCGTTGATATAGTATGTACCCTCAGACGTTGTGTTGCCCGTACCCGAAAGTCGTGCAGTAGCTTCGGCGTAATTCAGGTAAGCCTCGGCAGCACGGAAAAGGAAGAAGTCGGTGTCGACAAATTGCGTGTTTTGAGCAGCATTACCGTCGGAATAAATGTTATTGAACTTTGAAACACTGTAACCCTCGGTAAATTCTCCGACATTGTCGATGTCGAGCGTGCGGTTCTTGCTGTAAATCAGCGCACGATCGTCGCCAGCCACAGCCAACACTTCTGCCATTGTGCCAGAGGGACAATTATTGTCGGGGAAGAATTTCTGAACAAACTCCTTGCGGGCACGGTTACCGCCCCAAGTTTCAGTTGTGCCTCGTCCGGGAGTTTCGTCGGCCTTGTAGGTCGAAGCTATCAGGAAGATCGAGGTACCCCAGCTCGTAGTGGTAATACCATCCTGCAACAAAGGCAAAACGGCTTCGATACTGGCACCGTTTTCGCCATTATTGCCCATAAACAGCATTTGGTAGGCACTGTATTTTTCGTTCCCCTGCTTGAACAGTTTGTAGGGCGAATCAATCACCTTTTTGGCATAATCGGCAGCCTTCTGCCATTCAGCCTTGCCGGTGTACACCTCGGCATTCAGATACAAACGGCTCAATAGCAACCAGGCTGCTGCTTTGTCGGCCCGTCCGTAGCCCTCGGTTTTCGAATTTTTGGCCTTTGGATCGCTCATTTGCTTTTCGCAATCGAGCAGTTCGCTCTCAATCCAGGCGTACATTTCAGCCCGTTGCTTTTGGGGAGCTTTTTCCGATGACACCTTCGTGACAAAGGGTACATTGCCGAAACTGTCCATTAGGTAATAATAGTAAAGGGCACGCAGAAAGCGAACTTCGGCCGTCATTGTGGCATCGTGGTTGCCACAAGTTTCCAAATACTGGTTGCACACGCTCACACCGAAGTAAAGGCGATAGTAAAATCCCTTAAGCATCGGGTGCGTGGCACCCCACTGTCCGTAGTTAAAGGCTGAAATTCCCTCGTCGCCCCAGCAGCAAATGCTTTCGTCGGTGGGCAGTTCGTTGGCGTTGAACAACTGGCGGATGAAACCTGTGGTACCACCGTCAAGTCCGTCGATGTCGCAATCACCATTGGCACCTCCTTGTCCGGCCATGGCCATGTTGGCATAACATTTATTGAAAAGTCCGTTTGCGTCGGGAGTCATATTAGTCGACGGGTCGATAGGCGTAACGTCCAAATCGCCCACGCACGAACTCATACCGCAAGTCAGCGCAATAGCTGCTACGGGTAAGATATGTTTGATATATTTTGTAATCATAGTTTCGGTTAGATTTCAAAAATGGCTACTATATGAAACTGTCGCGCATCTCTTTGTTTTTTGAAAGTGAGAGAAATCATTACTCAACAGCCTCTAAAACTTCAAGTTCAAACCCACTTGGAAGCTCATGGGACGCGGATAAAGTCCGTTGTCGATGCCACCGAACACTTCGGGATCGATACCGTCATACTTCGTAATGGTAAACACATTTGAGGCCGAAGCATACACACGGCCGTTAATGCCTTTGTAGCGGGCACCACCAAACAGGTTTTCGAAACTGTAGCCGAGCGTAATGTTGTCGCACTTGAGGAACGAAGCATTCTGCACAAAGTAGTCGGACAAGGCATAATCGTAGCTGCTCCAATTAAGTGCCACGCTTGACATCGGACGGTTTTGCAAATAGCCAAATGAGTTGTCATAGGTTTTTGAAACATTGGCAAATCCGGCTTCCGTGTCGTTGAACACATAGTTACCAAACGAGGCGCGGAGCGAGAAGCCGAAGTCCCAATTCTTGTACTGCAAACGGGTACTCAAACCTGCTGTCCATGGTGCCATCGGGCTTTTATAGAAGTACTTATCGTCCTCGTTGATGCGGCCGTCGGCATTACGGTCAACAAACACGCCCTCAATGGGTTTGCCTGCCTCGTCATATACCTGCTGGTACACATAGAACGAACTGGCGGGATGCCCCACGGCATGAGCCTGGGCATAGTTTCCGATACCGGTCGAAATGCCACCCGTCGGCACATAGTAACCTTCTTTGCCTATCAATTCAGTTATTTCATTGCTGTTGTATGTAGCATTGGCTGTAATTTCCCAATACCAGTCTTTGGTCGAAATCGGTTTGTAGGTCAAAGCCAATTCCACACCTTTATTAACAAGCGAACCAATGTTTGAAGTCACCTGATTGCGGAAGTTCGAACCGGCCGAAACATACACGGTGTTAATCAAATCGGTAGTTTTGCGGTAATAATAGTCGATGCTACCACTCAGTTTACCTTTCAGTATGCCGAAGTCAATACCCGCATTGTAAGTCGTAGTGGTTTCCCACGAAAGGTCGGCATTGTAGGCGTTCGGGCGGTAAAGAATGCCATTGCCAAGAATGGGATAGTAGGAGTCGGGAGTCACATTTGTATTATACGAAGCAAAGTAATTGTAGTCGCCGATGCCCTCCTGCTGTCCGGTTTGACCATAGCCCAAACGCAGTTTTAATTCGCTGAGGAAATCAACATCCTTCAAGAAACTCTCGTCCTTGATGCGCCAACCAAAGGCAAACGAGGGGAATAGTGCCCAATGATCTTTGAAACGCGACGAACCATCGTAGCGCACTGTAGCAGTAAACAGGTATCGGTTAAGCAGCGTATAGTTGGCACGACCGAAAAAGCTGACGATGTAATGTTCTGTTTTCCAGTTGCTGCCACTGCCATTGTAACGCGTACCTGCCAGACTGTTGCCTGCATCGTCAGTTTTCGTAGTGGTTTCGGGGTACAGACCATAGTAATCGCTTTTGCCCTGACGGTGGAAGTGTTGCCATTCGTAACCGCCCATGATGTCGAAGTGGTGATTCTCGTTGAAGTCCTTGAAGTACTGCGCGTAGGCATTGAGCGACAGGTTGTATTTATCGATTTTCTCAAAGCCATACCTGCCGTAGTACACATTTTCACTGCCAATAGCCGGACTTTCCCACAGCGTTTGTTTACCCGTTGAGTAATCGGCACCGGCATTCACATGCAGACGCAGGTCTTCAAAGCCATGCACCTTGTAGTCGGCCTCGATATTACCAACAAACGATTTCGACTTGGCACGCTCGTCACGCAAATCGAGCAATGCCACCGGGTTTTTCACGGCATTGCGTTCGAAGACGTAGGACCAAGTAGGGTCGCTCAGTTCCGAGCCATCCTTAACCCACTGAAAATAATTGCCAAAGTTATTGAATTTGTCGTCATAGCTGCGCACCGTTTGCGTAGGGTCGAAGCGAACTGCCGAACTTACCGCTCCTGTGTTGGCATAGCGTGTATTTGCCTGCATGAGTTTACCGTTCAGGTTAAACTTCAAATGATCATCGAAGAACGTGGGGTTCAAATTCACGCTGGCTGTATATCGTTCAAAGTCGCTCGTTCGCAAAATACCCTGCTGATTAGTGTAACCGAGCGTCAGTCGGTACGGCATGTTTTTAAGCCCGCCGGCCAGTGTAATGCTGTGATCGTGGCTCACGCCTGTGCGGTAAATTTCGTCCTGCCAGTCAGTACCTTTTCCGGTAAGCGGCCCGAGTTTGCTGGCTGCTTCAGATTCCGGCCCGTAATAGCTATTGATAAACGAGCGATATTCATCGGCGTTCATCACATCCAGCGTATTGCGTTTGATGCTGAACGAGGCATAGCCATTGTAGCTCACAGTTGGTTTTTGGGCTTTGTGGCCTTTTTTGGTTGTAATGATAATCACACCGTTCGAACCACGCGAACCATAAATAGCTGTGGCCGAAGCATCTTTGAGCACCGTAAAGGTTTCGATATCGGCCGGGTTAACCATTGACAGAGGGTTCGACAGACCCTTCACACCGTCGTTATCCATGGCCAAACCGTCGATAACGATGAGCGGGTCGTTCGACGCATTGAGCGACGAACCGCCACGAATGCGAATGGAAGCACCTGCGCCCGGAGTTCCGCTGCTCGACGACACGTTGACACCGGCAATTTTTCCTTGAATCATATCCTGGGCATTGACCACCATACCCTTGTTCTTTTCATCGGGTTTGATGGCAGTGACCGAACCGGTGAGGTCGTTTTTACGTGCCACACCGTAGCCAATAACAACGGCTTCGTTAAGTGTCGAATTATCTTCGAGGGTAATCACCATTTTGCCGTTAGCCTTTACGTTGGCTGTTTTATAGCCGATATACGACACGCGCAAATCGGCACCGGCTGCAACACTGATTTTAAAGTTACCATTGGCATCGGTTTGTGTAACAGCTTTGCTACCCGGCACCATGACTGTGGCAAAGGCCACGGGTTCACCGGTTGTATCCTGCACACGTCCGCTCACTGTTACGTTCTGTGCCTGTGCACTGAGCGAAATGCAGGCTCCTGATACCAAAAGCGACAGGAGTCTGTGGTTCAACACATTCTTATTCATGCTATTAGTTTGCTGATTAGTAAATATCGGTTGGATAAGTAAGAGGTTAAGATGCTTAAAGCGTAAAAATAATGCTGAACTTACTTGAAAACATATTCCACATTACTTTTTAAATACACCGTAGCAGCCATGCCCGGCATGAACTGCCACGGTGCAATGTTCACATCTAACTTCAAATTCGGATTATTGCGCCATGATGGAAATGGCATAGCCACCGCCACTTGCAGCACGCAGTTTCAGTTTCGTTTTGTTCGTGACCTTCATTTTTCGAATGGTATAGGCCTTCGGGTTCTTGTCCCACGAAGCATCCTTAGCATCGGCATAGATTGTGGCCACGTACTTTTTGCCCGGCGTCAGGAAGTCGAGTTTCAATTCCGACTCATGACCGTTTTCGTCGGCCGTGCAACCAACGAACCAGTTTTCGCTGTTCTTTGCCTTACGAGCCACAGTCAGGTAGTCGCCCGGTTCAGCTTCGAGGTAAAGGCTTTTGTCCCAATCAATGGCCACATCTTTGATAAACTGGAAGGCGTCCATGTGAGCCTCGTAGTGTTCAGGCACATCGGCAGCCATTTGCAGCGGGCTGTACATCGTCACGTAAAGGGCCAGCTGACGAGCAAGCGTTGAACGCACGCGGCTATGATTGTTGGGGTTCATTTTCGAACAATCGGTTTCGAAAATACCCGGTGTGTAATCCATCGGACCACCGATTTGGCGCGTAAACGGCAAAATGGTGGTGTGGTCAACTGAGTTACCACCGAAACTTTCATATTCAGTGCCTCGTGCACTTTCGTTGGCAATGAGGTTAGGCCAGGTGCGGCAAATACCCGTCGGGCGCGTAGCCTCATGGGCATTGACCATGATTTTGTAGTCGGCCGCCTTGGTCACGCAGTACAAGTAGTGATTGTTCATCCACTGTCCGTAGTGGTGTTCGCCACGCGGAACGATGTTACCTACATAAC
>FR901794.1:6854-20823 GCA_000437675.1 Prevotella sp. CAG:891 | reverse complement strand
ACCGCTCTTTACCGCATTGTATCCGTGGTCAACCATGAACTGATAGGCCTTGTCGAGGTGGCGTTCGTAGTTGCGTGCCGAGCCCGAAGTTTCGTGGTGCATAATCATCTTCACACCTTTCGAGGCTGCATATTGCTGAATGGCTTTTACGTCAAAGTCGGGATAGGGGGTAACGAAGTCGAACACATAGTCCTTTTCATGCCCGAACCAGTCCTCCCAACCTTCGTTCCAACCTTCAACGAGCACTGCATCGAAACCATTGGCTGCAGCAAAGTCGATGTAGCGTTTCACGTTGGCCGTGTTGGCTGAGTGCGTGCCGTTGGGGCGAGCTTTGCTGTAATCGGTTTCGCCGAGTTTCACTGTAGGGAAATCGTTGGTATAGCTCCAGGTACCCTTGTTTGTAATCATGTCCCACCACACACCAATGTATTTGGTAGGCTTAATCCACGAGGTATCTTCTATTTTACAGGGTTCGTTGAGGTTCAGCGTAATACGCGAAGCAAGAATGTCGGCCGCCTTGTCGCTAACGATGACCGTACGCCAGGGCGAAACGCAGGGTGCCTGCAAATAGCCTTTGTCGCCGCGCGCGTCGGGCGTGAGCCAACTTTCGAAGGTACGGGTTTGGTCGTTATAGTTCAAGTGCATCGTCGAATAGTCAATACAAGCAGCCTCGTGCAGGTTGATGTAAAGTCCGTCGTCGGTTTTCATCATGAGTGCTGTTTGCACACCTCCTTCCCAAATAGGTGTCTGCGAGGAATTTTGCGTGACTGCCGCCTTCATTTTTTCGCGAATTTCGCTCAATCTTGAAGTAACGGTTTCATACTCTTGCGTGTCGTAATCGCCGGGAATCCACCATGCGGTGTGGTCGCCTGCCATTGCGAACTGGCTATGCTCTTCTTTGATAACGAAGTAGGTCAGATTCTTTTGTTCGGGAAATTCGTAGCGAAATCCCAGTCCGTCGTTGAAGAGTCTGAATCGAATTTTGATATAGCGGTCGTTAATAGGTTGCGTCAGCGTCACGCTCATTTCGTTGTAATGATTGCGTATGCTGCTTTCTTCGCCCCACACGGGTTTCCAGGTTTCGTCGAAGGTCGTAATTTCGTGTCCGGTTTCTTTGAATCCGGTCTGCAAGTCGGCTTTCTGCGCCAGTTTTGAAGCATCGGCGCGTGTTTTGAATTCAAAGTCCTGGGCCTTGTTCGGATCTTCTTGTTTCAGTTCGATACCCAGGTGCGAGGGTTTGATAACCTCTTTTCCCTTATAATGTAAGTAGTAGGTAGGGCGTCCCTGCTCGTCGAGTGAAAACTCCATTTTCAGTTTTCCGTCGGGCGATTTCAGTTCTTGGGCAATAGCAGAGGGCATACTCATGCTCATACCTGCCAATGCAAGGGCAAGAAAACTATTCTTCATATATATGGCTGTTTTTATAGTGAATTATTTGCATGGTTTCGTGGGCTTGATATTCAAACTTTGCACAAGGGCAACTCGCGCTGCGTCGTAGGGTCTGCGACCGCGATGTGCGCGTTCTGTTATATCAGCGTTGCAAAATTAGGATGAAGATTTGAAGAATGTAAGGGCATATAACTAAAATATAAATGAATTTAGTTCATAAAATCACTTATATCATTGATTATCAATAGCTTTCTACATTTATGTTGATTCAAAAAATATAAATAAGATACGAGTTTTATAAATAGTAAAAAGCTATTTTGAAAGGTTGATTTGATAAATTCCGCATACAATCAAGCAATTTTTATTTATTCTTTAAGAAATATTGTCGCTCCAGCTCGTATTTGACTACACATTTTTTTACATAATTCGGCAAAGAGTCCTGAGGAGCTGATGATGATTGGACGGCAAGTCATAGTGGAGGAAATAAGTGGGTAGTAAACATGTAATTGGATGAATTGCATGAGGTGGCTCAACGTGAGCTTCTGTGCAAAATTCTGTTCTTAGCCCATGTTTAGCGCTCAAAAGAAAAAGCGTTTTGCGGCTTATGACGCGCATGACGGATTTAACAATGGGTTTAATAAAGGTAAAAATAGAGCAACCAGTGACTTCGGCCCTTCTGAACGAAACAAGCGTGTGCAAAACCGTTTTTTGCGTATTTCTTAAAACGCTGATTATCAATAATTCCAAGATTCTCAAAACTAGCTCGGAACTAATTTGCACTAGCTCGGAACTAATATGCACTAGCTCGGAACTAATTTGCACTAGCACGGAACTAAATTCGACAAACTCGGAGTTAATTATCAGACGAACCCATTACCTGCCTCAAACAACAGCAAGCAGATAGATAAGAAAGGACTCAATTTTAATATTGCTTCACCTACGAAGCAGAGTTCCGTTTAACATTTTACGTCAAGGCCGATAAGCGATTTTGAGATTTCGCTATGCAAAAACATGACTGAACGCCCCATAAAAAATCGGAGGTGAAGCAGGCCGAAGAACTGCTCCCTCGGTTACGCCATACATAGGCTTGTTGAAGTATTGCATGTAAAACTGAATGGTTGACGATGAATTTTCTACTGAGCCAAACTTTTGCAAGGTACACATACATAAGCACAAAAAAAACGGCATCGCTTCTCCCGAAGAAATGCCGTCGTGTATTGCCCATGGGCAAATTTCCTAACGCCTGCGAGCAATCAATACAATAAACAAATGCCTTTGCAGGCCAACAATCTTAAAACCTTAATTAAATCTCCTAATTATGTATATCGTTATTACCGGTGTACGGTTTTCATTTGTGATATTGATTATCTGCTTGCTGAAAATCAAGCACCAATACGTCACGCACACCTAATTGCAAACTATCGGTGTCCAACTGGATGGTACGTCCGCTGATTACATCGTAGGCCTGAGCAGCCGGAAGTACTTCGGCATAACGAGCCAAAGGCAGACACACGGGTTTGTCGGTGCCGTTGATAATCACGGTAACCCGACGTCCCTTATAGTAACGCGAGTAAACATAGGTGCCGTTCTTCACTGCGTAATGTTTCAGCTGGCCTTTGGCAATCACCTCGTTGCCCCGACGCCAACGCAGCAGTTTGCGCGTGAAATCGAATGTTTGCTGCATCAACGGTGTCAGTCGATGGTGGGTAAATGCATTTACCGTATCGCCGGGAAATCCGCCCGGAAAATTTTGACGCAATGCCCCATCACCACGGTCTTTATCAGCTGCCATAGCCAGTTCGTCGCCATAGTACACCTGCGGAATGCCACGCAAGGTGAGCAGCAAAGTGAGAGCCTGACGATAACGATGCGGATGGTTGGCCTGTTCGACACGGCGGGCAAAGCGCGGAGTGTCGTGGTTATCAAGAAAAGTAAGCAAATTATCGGGATTTGCATACACTGCATCCTGACTAATGTAATCGTAAATACGCGTCAATCCGCGGTCCCACTCGTTGGTTTCTTCGTCGAGCGCACTGTTTAGCAAGTTCATGAGCGGAAAGTCCATAACGCAGGGCAACTGTGAATTGTCGGTAGCCGGTGCCACGGGCGAATCCTTTTGCCAGTAGCTCACACCCACATTGTTGTTGAGCCAGGTTTCGCCGACAATGGTAAAGTGCGGATATTCGCGTTTTACAGCCTCATTCCACTGTGCCATGGCTTTGCGGTCGGCATAGGGATAGGTGTCCTGCCGGATGCCATCAATACCTGCATATTCAATCCACCAGATGGAGTTCTGAATCAGATATGTCAGCACATGGTGATTGCGTTGGTTGAAATCGGGCATTGCGTCGACAAACCAACCGTCCTGCGCATTGCGCGCATCCTCGACAGCAGCGTGAGAATCGGACACAGCCGATATTTTATAGGAGGTTTGCACATAGTGGCTGTTGTAATTGAACCACGTTGAATCGGGCAGATCTGTAAACAGAAAGTTCTTCGAGCCACAATGGTTGAACACCATGTCCTGCACCACCTTGATACCCTTGGCGTGCGCAGTTTCGACAAAGCGACAATAGTCGTCGTTCGAACCGTAACGTGGGTCGACTTGGTAATAATCGGTGATAGCATAGCCGTGATACGATGTGGCAGGCATATCGTTGATGAGCAACGGCGTGGGCCATACAGCCGTGATGCCTAAATCGCCAAGATAATCGAGGGCAGCAGTCATACCGGCCAAATCGCCCCCATGACGGGCATCGGGAGCCTGGCTTGAAGTAGCTTCGCGCAATCCCTTGACCACATCGTTCTGAGGTTTGCCATTGGCAAAGCGGTCGGGCATGAGCAAATAAAGCACATCCGAGGCATCAAATCCCTGTGCGCGCACTGCCGTATTCCGGCTTTTGAGTTCGTAAGGTATGCGCCGGTTGTTACGCCCTTGACCTAAAATTATGTCGAAATGCTGGGGAGCAGCTTCGCTTGTATTTAAATAAAGAAGCAGGTAGTTGCGATTGTGGGGACGGAAAATACTATCAATACAGATTCCATTGGCGCGCAGCTTTACTTCATCATTGCCTATGTTATCTGCGTGGAGCAACAACTGCAAACTGGGATTTTTCATGCCACTCCACCAAAAGGTGGGCTGTACGTTAATCGGGGTTTGTTTTGAACGTGCCGTAAGCATGCCGGGCACACTTAGCAGAAACAGCAGTAGGTATAAAGTTTTTTTCATGGTGATATATTTATATTGAAATTGCATTTCCGTTTATTTGCATTTTGCAAAGTGTGATTTTCAAATGTCGTATCCAAAACATTCACACTGCAAAATTAAGGTGTAAGTCCGTGCAGAACAAGTTCATAGAAGCTAAATATAAACAATAGAAACACTTATAATACTGAATATCAGTCATTTACATCATTACATCGACCTAAAAAATATAAATAATATAGCAGCTACATGAAGTGCATTATGCCTATATTTCAGCCTGTTCAGAGTATCAACAAGCGTGCAACTTCAACGTTGATGAGGGCAGAAGGTAAAATTTTGCCAAATGCAGAACTCTTCGTTTTTTTCGTGCTTATTCATACTTTTTTTCCGTATCGTCGGTAGTATTACACAGAAAATGCCGAATCATTGTACAAATGCTCTCGAAAAACCTACGAATTTAATGGAAAAAAATACTCAACACAAACTTATTTCTTACCTTTGTAACATAAAATGCAACGCATAACGCTACCCATCAGAATGTATATTGCTGCAAACAAAAGCAGTCAGTACATTCATTTAACTGAACATATTGACTCAAACCCATTTTAGCTTCTCATAACCCAAGTTACTCATCTATGAAATTCATACAAATTTTCCTATTCCTATTTTGCTTGTTGCCCGGCTGCATGGCGGGACAGCAGATTTCAATTGATAAACGCACAAGCAAACTGCTCGAAGAATTGGACGTTATTGTGGCCGAAAAAGCTAAATATCATGCTCAACGCGACGAACTGATTAAACAACAGAGCTTAAAAAGCCAACGCAGTCAGGGTTATGAACGCATTCATCGTTATAAAGACATTTATTCACTTTACTCACATTATCGCACCGATTCGGCTCAGGCGTATCTGGATCGCATTGCGGCTTTGCCAGAAATGAAAACTGACTGTAAGTTGCAGGCATACGTACAGATAGGGCAGGCCGAAATATTGGCGGTGGCCGGACTTTATGCACAGGCACTCGACGAACTGAAACGCGTTGACAAAAGTTGTTTTACACCCGACGATAAAGAGTTGCATTTGTTTTATCTGCGTACGCTACGCACGCTCTACGGATGGCTGGCCGATTACACAGATATGCCCAAACTGCATAAAATTTACAAAAAACGCACACAGCACTATCGCGACTCGCTGCTCATGGCCGAATCACCGGGTAAGTCATACGACATTGTGGCTGCCGACAAGGCTCGCGCACAGGGTAATCCACGCCAAGCCATCGACTTGCTGCTGCCCTATACGCAGAAAATAGACGCTCATAACCTCGACCCGTACATTTTCTTTACCCTGTCGCAAGCTTACATCGACCTGAAAAATTACAACGAGGCCAACTACTTCCTGACTCTTACGGCCATTTCCGACCTTAAAATGGGCACTACGGAATACGAAGCACTGCCTATCCTGGCTCAAGTTCTCTATGAAATGGGCGACTTGAACCGCGCATACAGCTATTTGCTCTGTTCTATGGAAGATGCAAGCCTTAGCAAGGCGCGGTTGCGTTCGGTTGAAGTGTCAAACATTTTTCCGATTATCAACAAGCAGTACAAAATTCAAGAGGCCAAACAGCGCAAGCACGAACGCATTGTTACGGCTGTGATCTTCGGGCTGTTTGTCTTGCTGTGTGTCATGGTGTTCTACTTGCGCAAACAAATGAAACGGCTCAGAGAATCGCGCCACAAACTAAACAATGCCAACGGGGCGCTGCAAGAAGCCAATGGTAAACAGAAAGACACCCTCGACCAATTGCAAGAAACAAACGAGAAACTGGAGTTTACTTTTAATCAACTGCAACTAACCGACAAGGTGAAAGAAGCCTATATCGGACGCTACCTTGACCGCTGCCGAAACTATTTAGACACCATGGAGGAAGAACGAAAAAGTTTGTTACACCTGGTAAAGGATCGACGCTACGATGAAGTTTACAAACAACTGAAAAGCGGAGCTACCATCAAGAACGAGCAGGAGAAATTCTATGCCGACTTCGATGCAGCCTTTCTAACGCTTTTCCCCGATTTTATTGAGAGATTTAATGCTTTGCTTCAACCCGATGCACCCGTGCTGCCCAAGCATAGCGGCCAACTCAATACCGAACTGCGCATTTTTGCACTAATTCGTTTGGGTATTACCGACACGACGCGTATTGCGCATTTCTTGAACTTTTCGCTGACCACAGTGTATAACTACCGTTCAAAAATTCGAAACCGCTCATTGGGTAACCCGGCAGAATTCGAGGATTTGGTGGCCGAATTATAACTGTCGCTTCACAATGGGCAACAATAGGCTCGAAACGCAAGAGGGGCACATTGTTAGCCACATGAATTTGACAAACCAAAGATTTTTGTTACCTTTGCTACGCCCTTGAACTAAGGCAGAAACAAGCCCACACAATAGGATGACTCAACAAACCATCACATGGATTGTCATGGCTCTTTGTGTCAGCATCAAGGAGTAAAAACAACGCATTGGGCGCATCAAACATTGCAATATGTCAATATCCGAATTTTTCAAAAAAATATTCAGTCCGCTGCTCTTTGGCAACTGCCTGGGCATGATAGGAGTGGGGGGATTGCTTATCCTGGCCACACTGTTTTTCCTTGACTTCTATACGCATCATGGCACAGAAATCGAGGTACCCAATATTTGCGGATTGGATGAGAAAACGGCTGGTAACAAGTTGAAATCTGTTGGGCTGGATTACGAGGTGAGAGACACGGGATATGTGTTTCGAGCTGCGCCGTTTTCGGTGCTCGAACAGTCTGTCAAACCGGGCATGAAGGTTAAACCGGGACGCATTATCGAACTAACTATCAATGCAGACGGACCGCGCAAGGTGGCGCTGCCCGACATTGCTGACAACTGCTCACGACGCGAAGCTGAGGACAAACTGCGCGCATTGGGCTTTAAACTTGGTGCCACGGAGTTTATCACGGGCGACCCGGAATGGGTGTACGACGTGACGGTGAACGGGAAAAGTGTAAGTAAGGGCACGCGTATTTCGGTGAATTCGCCCATCGTACTGGTGGTCGGTGCCGGAGGTGTCGAGGATGAATACAATGGCAACGACAGCCTTGACTACATTCTGAATGTGCCGACGGGCGAGGAGGAAATCATCGAGGGCGAAATGACGGATGCACCCACTTCCGACAAAACCCGATCTGCTACGTCGACCGGCGCACAAACCGCTTCGCCTAACAATGCGCAGGATTACTTTTAACCTAACCGCTGACACCTACACATCCGGAAGTGCGCTCACTGCGCGCTGATAACAACTGTAAAGATTTACCATTTTGGAAATAAAACCTACTGACAACTTCTACGACGAAGAACTGAACCTGACGGCTGACGTGGCAAACGAGGATGCGTGCGACGAGGAGGAAGCCGACCTGTACGAACACTACCGCGTGGTGGCCGACAAAGGTCAGCAACTGATGCGTGTCGACAAGTTTCTGATGGATCACTTGAAAGACACGTCGCGCAACCGCATTCAAATGGCGGCCAAAGCCGGATTTATCCACGTCAACGGGCAACCGGTGAAAAGTAATTACCGCGTGAAACCGGCTGATGTGGTGACAATGCTGCTCGACCGTCCGCGCTACGAAAACTTGATTGAACCTGAGAACATTCCGCTCGACGTGGTGTACGAGGACAGCGAACTCATGGTCATCAATAAACCGGCGGGACTGGTGGTGCATCCGGGATGTGGCAACTACACGGGTACGCTGGTGAATGCCATTGCCTGGCACTTGAAGGACAACAAGGATTACGACCCGAACGACCCGGCAGTGGGTTTGGTGCACCGCATCGACAAAGATACTTCGGGACTGCTTGTTGTGGCTAAAACGCCTGATGCCAAGACCAAATTGGGTGTGCAGTTTTTCAATAAAACAACGCGCCGACGCTACAATGCCCTGGTTTGGGGAAACCTGGCCGACGACGAGGGCCGCATCGAGGGTAACATTGCCCGCAATCCGCGCGACCGCATGCAAATGGCGGTGTTCGACCCGGCTTCGGAAATTGGTAAACATGCGGTGACGCATTACCGCGTACTGAAGCGTTTTGGCTACGTCACGCTGGTGGAATGTATCCTTGAAACAGGACGTACGCACCAAATTCGCGTTCACATGAAACACATTGGCCATCCGCTGTTCAACGACGAACGCTATGGAGGCGATGTCGTGTTGCGCGGTACGCAAAGCGGCACGTACAACAGTTTTATCCGTAATTGTTTTGCGCTCTGTCCGCGACAGGCTCTTCACGCTCGCACGCTGGGTTTTCAGCATCCGAAAACGGGCAAAGAAATGGACTTTACCACTGAACTGCCGGCCGACATGACCGAACTGATTGAAAAATGGCAGAAATATATTGACGGCATCAAATAATCTGCTGTTTCTAATCTGCTGTTTCCGAACAATCAGAGGTAGCCACTTCAACTGCCTCAACGCACAACTGCTCTATACAATATATTACAACCAATAATCAATGCCCCCTATCGGCTGGCTGCCTCGGATACGCCTGACGCAACCACCGACTTAGCAACGAGGGCTCAAACTTATGAAACGTACAATCGCTATTGTTGCCGGAGGTGATTCCTCCGAGCATGATGTTTCGCTGCGTTCTGCTGAGGGAATCCTTTCCTTCATGGACAACGAAAAGTACAACAGCTACCTTGTTGAAATGAGAGGTTCAAGCTGGACTGTTCACTACCAGGGCGAAGACTGCCCCATTCTGCGTGATGACTTCTCGTTCGAGGCCTCTGACGGGCGCCACAATTTCGACTTTGCCTACATTACCATTCACGGTACGCCGGGCGAAAACGGTATTCTGCAAGGTTACTTCGATTTAATTGGTCTGCCCTACTCTACGAGCAATGTGCTGGTTGAAGCGCTTACGTTCAATAAATATGCGCTCAACAACTTCTTGCGTGCTTTTCCCGAACTGAACCTTGCGCCTTCGGTGTTGGTACGCAAAGGTGAAGCCATCCCTTCTGACGAGGCTATTTTGGCACAAGTGGGTCTTCCCTGCTTCGTCAAACCGAATGCCGGTGGTTCCAGCTTTGGCGTAACCAAAGTGAAAACAGACGATATGCTGGCTCCTGCCATCGAAAAGGCCATGATTGAAAGCGACGAGGTGATGATTGAAAAAATCCTTGTGGGAACCGAAATCACCTGTGGCTGCTACAAGCGTCCGAATGGCGATGTAATTACCTTCCCCATCACCGAAGTAGTTACAACTCAGGAATTTTTCGATTACGATGCTAAATACAACGGCAAGGTGAAAGAAATCACACCGGCCCGTATCGCTCCCGAAACGGCTGCACGCGTTAGCGACATGACGCGCCACATCTACAACCTGCTCGGATGCTATGGCATTATCCGCATCGACTACATCCTGAGCGGCGACGCTGGCGAAGAACAAATCAATTTGCTCGAAATCAACACCACGCCCGGTATGACGGCCACCAGCTTCATTCCGCAGCAGGTGCGTGCAGCGCAACTCGAAATGAAGAACGTGCTGAGCGACATCATCGAGGGCAAATGTTGAATCCAGTGATGTTAGCACCAAGAATGAACGCGATACGTACTTCTTTGGCATTTGCTGACAAACACTTTCTTTGACACAAAAAAAACCGGTAGGCCCGGCCGGAAACATTCGGACGGACATACCGGTTTTTTTCATCTTTCATACATTCTGTAACTGTTTGAAAATGAAACTTTCAGACAGTTTCTTAAATCATTCACGCCATGACTATTCACGATTTTGATACCATTCGTCCGTTCTTGCCCGAAGAACTGCCTGCTGCTTTCGACAGCCTGATGGCCGACTCTTCGTTCTGCGCAATTATGCAATCGTTCTTCAAGGACGTGCCTTTCGAACACCTTAAAGCCCAGCTCTATGCCTGCCAGAACTCGCTCGAAGTGCAGAAAACCTTTTTCTATCCGTTGGTAAAAGGACTGACAGCCCAATGCTGCACCGGCATTCACATGGATGCTGACGCCATCTGCCCGGAACTTCGCACGCAGAGCTATACCTTTGTGTCGAATCACCGCGACATTGTGCTCGATGCAGCCTTCCTTTCAATCCTGATGCTCGACAATGGTTTTCAGAACACCGTCGAAATTGCCATTGGCGACAACCTCCTGATTTATCCGTGGATTAAGACGCTGGTGCGTATCAACAAATCGTTCATTGTGCAGCGTTCGGTGGGTATGCGCGAAATGCTGATGTCGAGCAAGCGCATGAGCCAGTATATGCACTTTGCCATTGCCGAAAAGCATGAGAGCATCTGGATTGCGCAGCGCGAAGGACGTGCCAAGGACTCAAACGACCGCACACAGGAATCGGTGCTGAAAATGATGGCCATGGGCGGTGAAGGCTCACCCATCGACAGTTTGAAGCAGCTGAACATCGTTCCACTCACCATTTCATACGAGTATGACCCGTGCGACTACCTGAAAGCCAAGGAGTTTCAGCAAAAGCGCGATGACACTGAATTTAAAAAGTCGCGTCAGGACGACCTCAACAACATGCAAACGGGTATTTTCGGTTTCAAAGGAAAGGTTACTTACCGCCTGGCTGCTCCTGTCAATACATGGATTGAAGAATACCGCGATCTGCCTAAGACCGAGGTATTCAAAGCCATTGCACAGCGCATGGATCGCGACATTCACCGCAACTACGAAATTTACCCCTGCAACTACATTGCCTATGATTTGCTGAACGAATCGCAGCAAATGGCCGAACACTACACGGCCGACGAGATGAAAGCCTTCGAAGCCTATCTGGCCAAACGCATCGAAATGATTGACTTGTCTGGCAAGGACATACCATTCCTGCGCGAACGCTTACTGACGATGTATGCCAATCCGCTGAAAAATCACCTGTTAGTTTCGGAAGAGGCATAACGGATGGGGCAATACCCTCTGTTTCTTCCGAACCGAAACAACCTGTTATGACCTACAAGTTTCTCATTCCCCTGCTTCTGTCCGGTGTATTTGCTGCATGCATCAAGGACGAAACTCCTATGCCCAACTACCGGCAGGAATTGGCAGACATCAGCACCAATGCCTTGGGAGTAGCCACCACACTCACTCCGAGCGATGCTGTGCCCTGCACCATCCTGAACCGGGTTGCCGACTTGCGTCCCGACACGACCTATCGCGCACTGACGCTCTTCACACGTTCGGCAAACGAAGTGTGGCTGACTGACTTTGCGCCGGTCTTAGTGCCCGTGCCGAGCAAATACACAGGACAAAGCGTACGCTACGATGCACTCAGCGTGGTGGCAGCATGGGCCGAACCGAATTACGTAAACCTGCGCCTGAACATCAAAGGCACAGCGCAAGGCCGGCATTACTTCGGAATGAAAATTGTAGAAACAACCACTCACGCTGACCAAAAGCGCACACTGCGCCTGAAGCTGATTCACGACCAGAACAACGATCCGCTCTATTACTCGCGCGACATGTACCTTTCGCTTTCCCTCGCCCGGCTGCGCCAGCAGTTACAGGCCGGACGCGACTCAGTGTCGGTGAGCATTCACACTTTCAAGGGCGAAACCAGCTACACGTTTCCGTTGTAATCCTCCTGAATTTTGCCTTATGAGGCTGCACCGGTGCACCCATACAAGTCCGTTTTGACCGATGAGCGGTTTACGACGAACAGCTCCACTTCCCCACACAAAAACTCAGACTCATCTCCATGTGCATTTCTTTTCATCCCCTAACTCCGGCAGACAAATCGCTTGTTCAGGAACGTGTGTATCACACCGAATGCCGCAACTGCGACTTGAACTTTATGAACCTGGTAAGCTGGCGGTTTATGTACGACACTGAAGTGGCGCTTCACCGCGACTTTTTGCTTTTCCGCTTCAAAGCCGACGGACATTTGGCTTATCTGGCTCCCGTTGGCACGGGAAACTGGAAGGCCGTGTTGCACGACATGATGGCTGACGCTGCGCAGCTCGAACATCCCTTCCTCATGCTGGGAGTTTGTGAAAATGCCTTGGCTCAGTTAGATGTTACCATGCCGGGCTACTTTTATGCCACTGCCGACCGTGCCTTTACCGACTACATTTACAGCCGCGAAAAACTGGCTTCGCTTGCCGGAAAGAAACTGCAGCCCAAGCGTAACTATGTAAACCGCTTTACCAAACTCTATCCCGATTTCACCACCGAACCGCTTACCAGCAAAGACATTGACGAATGTATTGCGCTCGATGCCCAATGGGTCGACACCAAGGCAGCTGAAAACGAGGCCGGACGTTACACTTTCGATGCTGAACGCCAATCACTCATCACGGCCCTGAAACACTGGGACGTTCTCGAAGGCAGAGGGATGGTACTTCGTGTCAACGGAAAAATCGTGGCATTCACTTACGGGGCTCCCATCAACTACGACACCTTTGGAGTCTGTGTTGAAAAAGCCGACACGGCTTACGAAGGAGCCTTTGCCACCATCAACCGCGAATTCGTGCGCAGCCTGCCACCGCAATTCACCCTAATCAACCGCGAAGAGGACCTGGGCATTGAGGGGCTACGACGTTCAAAGTTGTCCTACCAACCTGAAATTTTACTTTCAAAATATACAGTTATGACCAAACACCCGTTCTCTAAATCCTAAGAGAGGGGAAGTTCACAAAAATAAAATACCCTATAACACCATGTTACTCACTCCCAACGAAATAAAAGAACAGACCCGCGACCTCTGGCGCATTTGCTTCGACGACTCAGAGGAATTCATGGATATTTACTTTCAGGACAAATACACCCCTGAATCTAATCTCACCGTGCGTCACGACGGCCGCGTAGTTTCAGCCATGCAGTTGCTGCCCTACCGCCTCACGTTCTACGGTTCGGTGCAGCATGCCGGCTACATTTCGGGATTAGGCACCCTGCCTGAATTCCGCCGCCGCGGCTATGCAGCCAATTTGCTCAACGAAGCACACCGCCGCCTCTACGCACAAGGCTCAACCATCAGTTTCCTGGTACCCGGAAGCGAAGAACTGCGTAAATACTATGCACGACCTGAACACGGTGCCTACTGGACAGCCGTTTACCGCCAGGAACTGCCCCTCGACGTGTCGCAAGATGGTGCATTCGACAAAATCGAAGTGTCGCGTCCCGATGAATGGGGACAGGACCTTTACGTCTTCTACCGTCGCCTAACTTCCGAACTGCCTTTCATGGTGCATCCTTCGGAAAACGACTTCTTTGCAGCTCTCGAACTGGCCGATTTGCAAGACGGCTATGTACTCGTAGCTCATCGCAAGCGTCGTCTTATCGGTTTCTGCCTTGCTGTGAAAGAGCCTAACGGCCGGGGT
>FR901794.1:0-6838 GCA_000437675.1 Prevotella sp. CAG:891 | reverse complement strand
TAACGGCCGTGTCTACATCCGCACCCTGGCACTGACCGAAACCAACACGCGTGCTGCCTTCGTCGATTATCTTTGCCGCGAATGTGGTGTCGACAAGGTGTATCGTCGTTTCTGCCTGCCTGGTTCGGTCAAGGAAACTGTTCCCTATGCCATGGCGCGTGTCATCAATGTACCGCGTTTCCTCAACAGCATCGCCAAACCCAACCCGGGTTTCCAGTTGCACATCGGCATCGACGGCGACATGGTGTTACCCGAAAACAATGGCTGGTACATTGTTGAAAACGGCAAAGTGCGCCTTACCGACCTGAAGCCCGACAGCGTTGTCACACCGGGCGGACTGGCTGCCATGTTCATGGCGGCTCAACCTATGGTGATGGACCTCCTGCTTGATGAATAAGCCACTGTTTGGTTCACTTTCTCATTTTTCGTTATGAAACATCTATTATCCATCTGCGCTTTTGCAGCACTCGCTGCCGGGGCGCAAGCGCAAAATGCGGTCGAACTCAAACAGGTTTCGATGGGTCGCTGGGGCATTGGTAGCGCACAGTACAGTGGCATTGCTCCTATGGGTGGAAACCGCTATGCTGTGGTGAGCGACAAAGAACCGAAAGACGGTTTTTTCATTTTTCGCATCGACCAGCACCCAGCCACGGGCGAAGTCACGAGTGTCTATCTCGAAGCCTTCAAGGGCAATCCTTCGCCCCATGTGAATGCAGCTGGAATCAGTCTGCGCGACTGTGAAGGTGTAGCTTATGTGCCTTCAACGAACACTGTGTTTATCAGTGGCGAGGGCGATCAGCAAATTCTGGAATATAGCATTGACGGAGTGCCCACAGGTCGTAAACTCAACGTACCGGCCATTTTTGCAACTGGAAACATTGTACACAACTACGGCTTCGAGGCGCTTACTTATAGCGATGTCACCCACCGCTTTTGGACCACGACCGAGAGTATGCTGCCCATCGACGGCAAAGCGGCTGGTCCGCTCAACCCCAAGTCGCAGAATCTGCTTCGCCTGCAAGCTTTTTCTGAAAATCTGCAACCTGTGGCGCAATATGCCTACCGCATGGACTTAGGACGTCAGGACGACTTTGGCGAAACCTACGTCTACGGTGTGCCCGAACTTCTGGCCATGCCCGATGGCCGTTTGCTCGTACTCGAACGCGAGGCCAACATCACCAAGGGCGGACTGAGCAGCCAGTGTCGCTGCAAACTTTACGAAGTGAACCCGAACCAGGGTTTCCAAATTGACAGCAGCATTTCGCTTCCACAGCTCGACCCGAACAAATTTTTGGTTAAGAAACTGTTGGCCGATTGGAAAACAGTGGTACAGCCCGTTCGCCTGAACTTTGCCAATTACGAAGCCATGTGTCTGGGACGCACGCTCAACGATGGCCGCCGCACCCTGCTCCTACTTTCCGACTCGCAAGGGGGCTACCGTAAAGGTCCGTTCCACCTTAAGGACTATATCAAAGTAATTATATTGGGCAATTAGCTGATGCCATTATTTCGGCACGGTTGAACATGCACAGTGCACATTCACAATGTGTGCCGGTAAAGGTTCAACCGTGCCGTTTTATGATTAAGTGGGCAAGTTGCATTAAAAATTAGCCATACAGCTTCATGCACGTATGGGTTTCAGACAGGCCTACCTGCCTTACTTTCTGTGGTAACAACATGTCAAAGAGCGATTGAATAATCTATAAGTAGATTTGTTTTTTCATCCGTTTTCTGCATGCAAAGGTACAACCTGAAACCAAAAGAATCCAATTTTTTTCGCCGCCTAGTATCGCACCTCGCATTTTTCAGACTCAAAAAAGCATATTTAAACCATTCATTCCCTATCATTTAAGCACCATTTTCAGGTAGTCAAAAAAACATTTATTGAGATATTCGTTTCCTCATCATTTCAATAAAGAAGTCGCCTGAACTTTTATGAAATTCAAGATTTGCCTTAATTTTTGAGGCATTTTGGGGCCTTGAGAAGGAGTGTGGCGAGCTACACGACTGATGAAAGGTCAAAAAACGGCCAAAAAGAAAGGTGAAGATTGAATTTAGAAGAGATAGATATCCAAATCAAATCTTCGTCAGAAAAGTTTAGGCGACTTCAAAGTGTAAAGTACTTTTTCACCGCTTTATTTACTGTATTTTTCTTCAAATGGAAGTATTATACGACGCCAACCACGACGTAAAACTAATTGCCGAACGCACTCGCTGCAAAGACATTTGCCACCGTTACAACCTCCTGCTGCCTTCACAAACCGACGAACGCATAGCCATCATCCGCACGCTGTTTGGCAGCACCAAGCAGGAGTTTCTGATTGAACAACCATTCTACTGCGACTATGGTTACAACATTCATATTGGCGAAAACTTTTACTGCAACGTCAACTGCGTCATTCTCGACGCTGCGCCGGTAACCTTTAGCAACAATGTGTTCATTGCTCCAAATTGTGGTTTCTACACGGCCGGACATCCCTTCGACGTAAACCTGCGCAACCAAGGTCTGGAGTATGCTAAACCGATAACCATTGGCAATAACGTATGGATTGGCGCACAAGTATGCGTACTGCCTGGTGTAACGATTGGCGATAATTGTGTAATTGGTGCCGGCAGTGTAGTCACAAAGAACATTCCGGCCAACTCACTGGCTGTAGGCAATCCGTGTAGGGTCATACGCACCTTGAATGAGTAGAAGCCTAAGAGCGTGAGTTTCGGCATCATTTTGCTTTGCGAATTGACTTGCAAATATGTACCTTTGTAAAACAAAGTAAACTACAGATTGACAATGCCAAACAGCCTATACAAATCATGAAACCAAACTTTCTTCAAACAGCCTATCAAGTGTCAGGTCGCGGCATAGGTCAGGTCATGCTGCAAAACAATGCGCTCTCCGGCTGGCTAATGTTAGCAGGCATCTGCCTCTGTTCGTGGCAGATGGGGCTATGGGCTTTAGGCGGATTAGCAGTCAGCACGCTGTCGGCCTGTGCCTTCGGCTATTCCAAAGAAGCCATACGCAACGGCCTTTTCGGCTTCAACGGGCTACTCGTTGGTTTGGCAGCCGCTTTGTTTCTGCAACCCGGTTTCATGGCTGTATGCCTGATGATAGCCGCCTCCGTACTGTCGACAGTAATCACCCACTTGTTCAGCCTCCAGCATAAATTAGCAGGCTACACCGCCCCGTTCATTTTGGCTGTATGGATATTACTGGCTCTTTGCCATACCTTTCTGCCAAGCTGTTTGCAACCCACAGCCGAATCGCTGTCAACCACAGCCCCACTCCAACTGCTGCCAAGCCTCTGCCACAGCCTTGGTCAGGTCATGTTTATGGAGCACCTCCCAACGGGACTTATTTTCCTCCTTGCGCTTACCCTTCATTCTCGCACATCGGCCCTCTACGCCCTTTGGGGAGCCCTGCTTTCCATTGCCTTGTCTGGATGTTTCTGTATCGAAAATGCTTCAATCAATGCCGGCCTTATGGGCTACAACGGCGTACTCTGTGCCATCGCATTAGGCGAAAAGAGCCGCGCTGCTTTCCTGAAAGCCACCTGCGCCATAGCCTTATCCGTAGGCTTGCAATGGTTGGGTATGCACACCAGCCTCATCACGCTCACAGCTCCCTTCGTACTGTCCGTATGGGCTGTCAAGGCTTTTGATGTGCGTAAAAAATAAATGAAAATAAGAGCTAAACAGCCTGTCCGGAAAAAACCATGATTTTGCTGTTTAGCTCTTATTGTTAATAGAGTGAGGATAAGCACCTCACTTTTTCATCTGTTCACGCCATGCCTGTTTCCTTTGAATAAACTCATGGTATTCATTGGCAGTACGGTTCATCATGTCGATAAGATACTGAGCCATTTCGTGCATCTGTGTAGCATACAAAATAGGAATGGACTGTTCGTCTTCAGCATAATGTTCCCGGCTGTGTGCTATGCCTTCAGCCATTTGTTCGAATGCCCACAATGGATTCAGCCCACCGGGAACCAACAAATTTCCCAAATGTTTCATCTCCTGACTCCGCTTGGCTAAATCGAATGTTTTAAGACTTGCCAAATCGGTTTCTGGTTCATTCTTAAAGCAGTAGTACAGCCATACTTCAAAGCAGGGATTACTGATAATCCATTGCCCTGCTTGCTGATTACCTGCTACACAATCAATTTTGACAAACTGGTCGTAGAACTCGTCCACATCACTCAGCAGAAATACCTTATCCATCTCATCCAACTGATAATGCTGGTTGGTAAGGGAAACTTCTCCCGACTGCTGAATAGCTGACCATATCGCTTGCATCTGGTAAGGTTGCAAGCCTTGTCCCTCCTAAGAAACAAAGGCCACTCTCAATGAATGGAGTTCCTTTTGACGAATCAGTTCACGCAAAAAATCTTTTTCTTTACGTTCACCACCTGAGATGACACAGACAATGCTATATGATAGCGTGCCATCTGTCTTTTCATACCCTTTTAATGTACGAACAGTAACCGCTACGGCTTCACTCGGCTGCATCTGCTCTTCGGCTACCAAGGTTGACTGAGGTTGAAGTTCCAGATTCTATGTCCTTCTTCCGTAAGTGAGTTTTCGATCAGTTGGCATAATCCTTCAGCAAATTAACAAACCGTATGGCTCCATAACGTCCTTCGTTGTAACCCCGGAAAGGAGAAATGGTGTGATGCTCCTTGAAATCATTGTGCGAGTAAAGCACCGAAGCCCCTTCACGCTTATCCACAAACCAAATTTCATCCGAACGAAGAATGTCGCGTTCATCAAGCAGCTGGTTGTCGTGGGTGGTAAAAATGAGCTGGCCGTTGGTATCTGCAGTTTTTGCAAAGTATTCCACAATGCCCTTGACCATCGTAGGACTCAGGCAGCAGTTTATTTCGTCCACCACCACCGTCTTGCCTTGCTTGCAAGCATAGTAGAGTGCCGGGAGCAGCGTCAAGGCACGCAGCGTTCCGTCCGATTGCATACTGGTGTCCAGACTACCCACAAATCCCCCCTTACCGATATTATCGAATATCAGTTGATAAACTTTGCGCACACCGTTTTCTATGTTGATTGACAGTACCGGGGTGGTATTGGCATTCAGCGAAAGTGATTTCACCTTATCTAAATCGCCCGCCAGATTTTGGGCAATGGCGATGTGCTGTTTCGCCCAACTGTCGAAATCCGTTTCCTGCAACGTCATGTCGTTGACACCCACCTCCAAACTGCTGACTAACTGACGGACAAATTCCATCATGGGCTGGTTATCACGCAGCAAATCAATCAAAGTCGGCAGAAAAGTATGTACACCAATGATTTCCAGTTGTCCACTGAACCATTGCGAAGCCAATGCACAACGGGTATCTGCTATAATCGGAAACTCTCGGTTCAGTGCCATGAGTGAGGCGAGCGGATTTTTTTCCAACATTTTTCGGGTAGCTTCCACTATGGCATCATCTGCTACTTGTGCAAATTCCACCTCCTGCTGCTTGCGTTCGTAAATCAAATCTAACTTTCCTTCTTTGGGAAACGACTCATACAGACCTTCCTTAGCAACAAAGGCTTCTGTCATTTCCACTTCGTAAAAGAAGAAACGGTTCTGTAATTCAAATTCCACCGCCAATGAAATAGGCTCTTTGCCTGCATCCGCCTTGAGCAGATAATAGAACTTGCCAAGTTCCAAGTTTTTGGCAAAATCTTTGTCCAATGCAAAAGCGCGCAGAAATTCCATCGCTTTAACCACGTTGGACTTTCCCGCACCATTCGACCCATAAATAGCTGCCTGTTTGAGCAGAGGTACATCACAAAGACCTGTATACACATGGTTGGCCAACTGCGTACGTTTCAAGTTTGGAAACATATCGAATTGAGCTTCGTCATCAAACGAAAGAAAGTTCTTCAAAATCAGGCGGAGTATCATAATGAATCTGTTTAATGTTAACTTACTGTTTACAGGTAAGTAGATGTCTCGTTTCCTGCAAAGGTAACTATATTTTCTATAAGGTGAATATTTCACGTGAAATATTCACCTTAATTTTTCTGTCTTCCTTCTTCATTTGAAAACTCTGTTCAAACTCCCCTATTGCCTCACATCTTAATTGGCAACCTTTTCCAAAGCCAGCGGGGAATAAGGCGCCAAAAGCCTACCAGCACACGGTAGCGCGCGTCGATGACCACTACGCGCCGACGGCGTTCAAGGGCTCGGACAATGTGCTGCGCCACAGTGTCTGGACGCATGAGCATGGGGTACGGTTTTCCGTCGCCCAACAGAGCCGTGGCTACGAAACCGGGACGGATATCGGTGAAGTGAATGTGAAGTTTTTGTAAATGCGACAGTTGTTCGAGCGCGTCAATGTAGGTGTTCTGAAAGCGTTTGGTTGCTGAATAGGCGGGTGCCACACCGAGGCCTTTCGTGCCGGCTATCGAACTGATTACGGCTAAGTGCCCCCCACCATTTTGCGCAAAATAATGAAAGGCAGCGTCGACCATGCGCGTAAAACCTTCAACGTTCGTTCGCGCTGTGTTCAACTCTATCGTTGGGTCGAGGGCCGGATTCTGAAAACCAATGCCTGAACTGAGCAAAAACACATCCATACCGCCCAACCGATGAATCAAATCGTTCAACCGCGCGGGAGCATCGTCGTGTGTCACATCGAGCGTCTGAATCTCGATTAGTTCGGGCGAGCGTTGGCGAATTTCGTTTAACGCAGCGGTTCTGCGTCCGGCCAGCCCCAACTTCCAGCCTTTTTGTAAATAGCATTTAGCCACTTCCAAACCTATGCCCGAAGTGGCACCTATGATAACGAGTCGTTTCATTTCAATTTTTATTTTATGAAGTCGTCTGAACTTTTATGAAATT
>FR901793.1:65393-71485 GCA_000437675.1 Prevotella sp. CAG:891 | reverse complement strand
TACAACAGAAAGTAGGGCAGGCAGGCCTGTCTGAAACACATGTATATGGTGTTTTCATTAAAAAACTGCCCGAAGCTAAATGGGAAGCATCGGGCAGATTGATCGTCGTATGGCATTTGTTGTGCCATTATTACTTAGTTTCCTTGTGGTTAGTCATTGGCCGAATGACTTGGCACTGCATCTGTGAGTAAGTCGATGGGAGCATCGTCGCTCAGTTCCGCTTGTGCGGTGAGTTCGTCGGGTAGGGAAGAAGTGGGTGTGAGCCCCTTCTTTTTCCATCCTTCAAGCTGGCTGACAATGTTGCCACGGCCCGTACACAACTGTTTGTAGGCCTCGTCGTAGGTGCGTTGCAGCTGCTGCATGCCATTGCCTATCTTTACGAAGTTTTGCGCAAAGGTGGTAAACTTTTTGTAGAGTTTTTCGGCCGAAGTGTAGATTTCGTGTACCGAACGGCTCTGCATTTCGCTCTGCCACAGGTTGTAGGCCAGCTGCAAGGCCATGAGCAAGTTGGTAGGGTTTATCAAAATAACGTGTTGCGCGTAGGCCTCGGCCGAAAGCGTAGGCTCGGCATTTACCGCCGCCATGTAGGCGCCTTCGCCCGGAATGAACATGAGCACATAGCCAATGGAGTTAGGCACCAGCTTGTTGTAATTTTTAGCCGAAAGTTCCTTGATGTGCTGGCGTACGCTGCGCACATGTTCCTTGAGCAACTGCGCCTGTTCGGCAGGGTCGTCGGTAGCTACATAGGCTGTGTAATGTTTGAGCGATACCTTCGAATCGATAATCACGTTGCGTTCGCCCGGCAAATGAACCACCACATCCGGAATGGCCGTTGAGCCCATGCCGTCGGGCAAGTGGCTTTGCAGGGTGTAGTCGCGACCTTCGGTCAGGCCCGATGTGGCGAGCAGGTTGTCGAGCACCGCTTCTCCCCAGTTGCCTTGCAGTTTGTTATTGCCCTTGAGCGCTTTGGCCAGGTTTTCGGCATCGCGTCCCAGCGTTTGCGTTTGCGCAATGAGCGACTTGATGTAGCTATCGAGCGAAGCGTGTCCGCTGACAAACTGCGTGCGGAAACGGTCGATGTCGCGTCCCAACGGTTGGAGCAAGGCTTCGAGCGAGTGCAGGTGCGATTCGCGCAAGGCATCGCCCTGCGAACGCATGGTTTCGGCCGATACCGCCTTGAATTCAGCCCTGAGAGCCGCCGCCTGAGCGCGTAGGGCTTCGTCGGCATGTTTGCGCGCGGCTGCCAATTCGGCTTTGGCCGCCACAGCCTCGCGTTGTGAACGCATCGTGCCGAAAGCATAGCCTGCAGCAAAGGTTACGATGGTGAGGAGTATACAGATGATGATTGTCATGATCAATGATTGGGATGTGTGAAAACAAACGCTTAGAGCAGGGTGGTGATCCAAGCTACAAGCGGAATGGTCAGCACCGAAAGTAAGGTGGTGATAAACAATCCTTGCGTCATGACACGTTCGTCCTTGCCGTATTGCAAGCAAAGCATCACGCCGTTCGTGGCTATAGGCATGGCACTGAGCACCGTGGCTACGTCGCTGACAAAGATTGATATGCCGCAGAGGCGTAGTACGGCGCCTACCATGAGCGGAAGCACAATGAGGCGCAGCAGGCTGACGGCATAGACAAAACGGTTGCCTAACATGTCGCGTACGGGAATGTTGCTTAGGCTGGAACCAATGATGAGCAGGGCGCAGGGGGTGGTCATGTCGCCCAACAGGTGGAACCACTGGCCAATGGGGGCGGGCACGCTGATGCGGCCAATGGCAATGCCTACGGCAATGAGCGAGGCGACGACGCAGGGCGAAAGGATGAGTTTGGGCGAGAAGGCCGATTTAACCTTGCCACCGTTGATACAGGCTACACCGATGGTGAAGATGAGCAGGTTGAACGGTATGTTGAGCACTGAGGCGCAGAACACGGCTTTGGGGCCGAACACGGCATCGCACACCGGATAACCAATGAAACTGACATTGCCGAAGGCCAGCATGAAGCGCAATAGGCCTTGGCGACTGGCATTTACGCGCCATAATATGGGAATTACAAACGCTGCACCGAGCAGCACTGCATAGCTTAACACGGCTACAATGCCGAGCGACACGAGTTCGGCATTTTCGAATGCTAAATCCTGTCCCATAACTGAGGCTAAAATGAGTGCCGGCATCGAGATGTTCATGATGAATACCGAGAGTTTGCGGTCGATTTCGCCCGACCATAAATTGCGTTTGGCGGCAAAAAGACCTACCAAGACGATGCCGAATATCATCAGCATCTGCGTGACAATGTGTAGAAAGTCCATTCGTTTTGTGTTAAGTTGCTTTTATGAGTTGGGGTGCAAAATTACGCGTTTCATATTGATTGTTGCCGTCTTTCAGCATTTATTTAAGGTGTTGTTCAGATTTATTTGTACAGATGGTTGTAAAATAAAAACTATGTATGCGCTTATGTACCGAAAGTGGTACCAAACGCATACATAGTTTGAATGGGGCGTGAACGCTATACAAAAATGGGGGAGTGTGCTTAATGACGCTGGCGGCGCACACTGAATTTGCCGTTGCCACCTCCGCCCGAACGCGGTGCCTTGGTGCGCACTTTGGCAGATTTCTGCTTTTTGGGTTTTGTAGCCTTGGCCGAACCGGCATCGCTTTGGCGCGTGCGACGGCTGAGCGACGACGAACGACGCGAAGTGGCTGCTCCGCGGCGCGATGTGCGAGCTGATTTGCCCAAAGCTTCGAGCGAGTCGGCTTGAGCCTGCGCAATGGAGTCGGCACGGAGTTTGGCATAGTAGGCACTGTCGCGGCCGTAGACGTGTTCCTGTACATCGGCCAGCTGCTTTTCAATGCGTTTTTGTTCGCGTACGAGCGACGAATCGTCCGGGCAATAGTTGGCGAGCAGGCGGTCCTGCAGGTTTACGGCCTTGTAAATGTCGCCTTCGTAGCAGCCCATCGTAAAGAAGTCGTCGGCCGACATCATGGCTGCATTGTTGAGCGATGAACCCATGAGCATGAGTTTGCCCAGATAGGGAGCTACATCGTCCATTTTGACCCAGAACATGGGATACTGCGCCAAGTCGCCTCCGAATTCAGCATCGCCACGCACCAGCACGGGACAGAGCGCAGTGACTTGCGAACGGAACGAGGCTGTTTGCTGGTCGTAGTACGAACTTTCCTTGATGAAATATACCTTTACCTCTTCCGACGGAATGTCGGCGTCGTTCACTCGCACTTTGTCGTCCTTGGCTTCGTAGAAGATGTGGTAGCGGTCCATAAGTTCGCGTGCCGTTACCTCGTTCTTTGCGCTGAAGTTTTCGTTGCCGTCGAGTTTATAGTCGTAGGCTTTGATTTGTTTGCGCAGCAGGAGTTTGAAAAGGTAGGTAAACAGGTTTTCGCGTCCGTCGTGCGGTGTGGTGGGGTAGTAGAGCGTGGCGTTCGCCTCTTTGTTGAGGTCGAGTTTTCGGTAAAGGTCGCGCCTCCAGGCCACGTTTTGCGGCATGGCTTGTGCGGTGGGGAACTGGCGGTAGGCCGATCCACGAGGCGAGTTTTGCTGTTGCTGCTGCTTGGCTTGCTGTTCGGCGCGGCGGCGTGGCGGCTGCGCAATGGATTGGCCGGTGAAGGCCAGAGCGAGGGCAAAGAGCGCGATGCGAAGAATATTCATAGAAATGTATGTTTGCTAAGATAGTCGTCGGTGAGGAAGGGTAGGGGCGGTGATGTGGGGTAGGTTTAGTTGACAATCACTTCGACCGAACCACTGAGTGTACGCGTCAGGCCGTCGGGACCTACGGCACGCACCTTCGAAATGTAGAAACGCTGTCCACGGCGCAACTCGCGCATCAGATTGCGCTGGTTGGGGGTGAACTGATCGCCGTTCGAGGGTTCAGGACGGAAGTTGCCCATGCGGTCGGCAAATACGGTTTCGAAACCGAGTACGCGGAAGGGAATGTTGAGCAGTCCGTCGTCGATGGCAGCTCCCAGTCCCGGTGCACCGAGTATGCTGGCCTTGGCAATGCGTCCGCCGCGGAAATGGTCGGTACCGATGCGAATGTAGGCCGTGGGGTCGGGGAGTTTGCGCACACGGAAGGTAAATGAACCCATGTTTTGCGTGCGACCGTTTACCGTACCCGTTACGCTGAAGGTTACGTCCTTGCCTACCTGTGCCGGACGGGCCGTGTACTTGCCGTTGCCCTTTGCCGTGAGCGAGCCACCCGCCATGCTCAGGTGTACCTGATTGTTCGGTATGCCCGAAGCCGAAACGCTGATGGGGTTGTCGAAACCGGCATAAAGCACGTTCATGAGGTCGGCCGCTACGGTAGCTCCCTGCGGAGGCGCAATGACATTATACTTCTGGGTAAAGTTACGGCGAATGATGTCGCCGGCAGCATTGGGCATGGTTATGTAGCCCGAGAAAGAATATTGGCCCGGTCCGCCGACGGTAAACTGGTAGTTGCCGTTGGCGTTGATGCGTCGTCCGTTGACGTAGATTTCCGGACGCTGCGTGGTGTCGACAGCCGCCATGAATATTTTTGAGCGGAAAGTTTCGCCGGGATAAAGCGTGGTGGCCTCGGCCGAGACGTAGGCATTGAGTTCGTTGACACGGATGTCCTTGAGGTCGACATTCGAAATTAAGGTGTGCAGCACCTCGTTTTCGGCCTTGCGCACGTCGCTTTGCAGTTTGGCCAACATGGTGATGGCGGCAATCGAGGGCATTTCCTGAAACATATACTGCTGCCAGTTTTTGCCCAGGTTATTTTCGTTTTTCGGCACGTCGGTGCTCAGGTTCGAGGCAATGATGATGCGCTGTCGCGGGTCGGAAACGTAGGAAAGGATGCGCGTGCGGAACGACGTGATGGCCTGATAGAGTTTGTCGCCCTGACCTTTGGCAGGTGCAAGCATGATGCGGTTTGAGCCTTCAAGGTCTTCTTTGTTCTGCAAGTTGTCGGGGTCGGCATCATCGCCATCGGCTTCGCGTGCAATGGCCAGGCGCAGTTGTCCGGCAAAGTTGTAGAGCGAGTCGCTCATTTGCTTCACCTTCAGTGCCTTTTCGTACCAGGGCTTCACCTTGACGGGGTTGTCCTTGTATTTGGCTTCGAAATCGGAATAGAGGGCATCGTTCTCCTTCATGGCGTTTCCGGTGGTGCGTTTCAAGCTTTCGCCGATGAGGGTAAAGCCTTTCAGCACATCGCTCGACACATGGAGTGCCAGCATGGCCATCAACACGATGTACATCAGGTTGATCATTTTTTGGCGCGGAGAAACGGGCCTTTTCTTGACTGAGGACATGGTTATCGGTTTGGAGTTAAACACAGGCTTTTCTGCCACCTTTGTTTTTGCAGTAAAGGGTGGGGCAGAAGCTGTTGGCTACAGGGCAGCTACACTACAGGGCTGTTTAAGGCTACTGCATGGGTTGCTGGGGCATGGGTTGCTGAGGCTGAAAACCCTGCTGCATGGGCTGCTGAGGTTGCTGCTGCATGGGTTGCTGCATGTGCATGTTGATGGTCAGCGCCTGAATCATGCGGCCGTATACGCCGTTGAGTTCTTCGATTTGTGCAGCGAGGTGACGGGTTTGTTCGTTGATACGCTCAATAGTACCCACCTGCTGGCTGATGCTTTTGAAGTGCAAGTCGTAGGTTTTATTGATAGCCGTGAGCGTACGGTTCAAGTTTGCCATTTCTTCGCTGTCGTGTGCCAGACGTGCGCTCTGTTCGTCGACCTTTTGGAAGGTATCGGCTAGTACGCGTAGTTTTTCGATGTATTCCTGCGTAGCCGTTTCCATTTCGGGCGACAGAGCAGCCTGTGCTCGGCGCAGCAGTTCGTCGTTGGCCAATCGGATGATTTCGGCCAATCGCTGTGCTTCGTTTTCGAAAGGCACCTCGCCCTGCGGTGTGCGTGCTGCAATGGCTTCGGCAGCAGCTTGAGCCGTTGTAGGCTGTGCTTCAGGTGTTTCAGATGTTTGTACCGGTGTCGTAGCCTGAGCAGCAGGCTGTGCGGAAGCGGCTGCAGCTATGCCTTGACCCACGAACACCACACCGCCCTGTGCGGCAGGCATTTGTGTAGGAGCGGCCGGCGATTGTGCTGGAAGGGGTG
>FR901793.1:56871-65369 GCA_000437675.1 Prevotella sp. CAG:891 | reverse complement strand
GCTGGACCGGCCGTTTTGTCGTCGGCTTTGGCCTCGTTCTCGTCCTCGATTTCAGCGTCAGCCTCGTCGTTCAGGCCGAGATGTTCGGCAATTTCTTCGTCAGTTTCGTAATCGTGCGGCAAATCCTTGCCAATTTCGTTTTTATCGAACGGGCGGTCGAAGGCCGAGAGGAAGAACACCACGACCTCGGTGCCCATACCGATGAAAAGCATGAAGTTACCTCCCGGTAAATAGGTGAGTTTGAACAGCGCACCCAAAATTACGATAGATGCGCCCCACGAGTAGGCATAATTCAGAAAGGTTTGTCCGGGCACACTGTCCATCCAGTGTTGCAGGCGGACTACAAGGTTTATCTTATTGGCCATGTTTCGGGTAATTTTAGGAAGGGAGGAGAAATTTTATTTTTTCTTTTTGCTACCAGGGTTTGTGCTGCTGGTGGTGTTAGCCTTTGAGCGCACGCAGCGGAAACCTATGTAGGAGCGCGGCTGATTTTGGTATTCCCAGCTGCGCCAAGCCGAGCGAATCATCGACATAGGGTCTTTCCACGAGCCCCCACGCACACTTTTGCGTTTCAGCACGTAGGGGTCCTCTTTAGCCGCGTTGTAGCTAAGTTGCGGGTTCAAGTCGGCCATGGCATCAACGCCGGCTTCGGTGTAGACCGTGCTAGTGAGTTCGGCCACGTTGCCCGCCATGTCGAAAAGTCCGTTCGAGTTAGCACCGTAAATGCCCACGCGCGAGGTAATGAGGTTACCATCGTCGGTGTAGTTACCGCGGTCGGGTTTAAAGTTGGCATAGAAGCAACCCTCCTGGCTTTTAGCCTCGATGCCCTGCCACGGATACGGGTTACCCTCTTTACCGCGTGCCGCATATTCCCATTCCACCTCAGTCGGGAGTCGGTATCGCTGAATGTAGCGTGCTTGCGGTCCCATGCCCGCCATGAGGAAGTTTGTGCGCCATGCGCAGAAAGCCTCGGCCTGTTCCCAGGTTACGCCCACCACGGGGTAGTCGTTGTAGTTGGCCGACGAGAAGTAAAGTTTCATGTACTGCTCGTTGTTGGCATTCGGGAAGTCGTTCACCCACACCGTCGTGTCGGGATACACCTTGACGATGTACGTGTTCAGGAAGTCGTAGAGGCTCGACAGCGGTCGTTCGATGGTTTGTCTGACGATTTCGCCGTTATCGTCGATATAAGCCGTGTCTTTTGAAATCATCACCACCTCGTCGGGGTCGACGGGATGGTCGGTATTGAGCGACCGTTCTTTCGGGTCGAGTCGGTATTTGCGCAGCGCCGCTTTTTCGTAGTCGAATATTTCGTAGCGGTAAGTCAGTTGTTTGGTATCGAGCATTCGCGTGCCATCGATGGGGTGCGTCACATACACACTGTTCAGTGCACGTTCCTGGTCCTCGGTAGGTTTGCGCCAGGGAATGGGTTTATTCCAGTTCAGGTGCGGTTTCACCGGTTCGCCGTAACGGTCCACCTCAATTTTGTACGTTTCGTCGCCCCCATACTGCGGGTCGGCCAATCGTTCGCGGATAATGGAGTCGCGCACCCATTCCACGAATTGTCGGTACATGGAGTTAGTCACTTCCGACTGGTCCATCCAAAAGCCGTCGACCGAAATTTCTTTCGTAGGGGTAACAGTTCCCCAAAGCGAGTCGTTCTTTTCCAGACCCACTTTCAGGAAGCCACGCTTCACCTCGACCATGCCGTAGGGCGTGGGTTCATTGAACGAGGTGGCACGCGAACCCGTCACCTCGCCGCCACTCATCATGGCGCGGCTGCTACCGGCACACGAAGCCAGCACACCGCAAGCGGCCAATAGTGTGATAAATGCTGCGAACGTATATTTCATTGATGTTTAAATGTTTCTCTGTTTTTGTTCTTATGAACTACCGCTAAATAGTGATTTAGGGTTTTTAAAAAATGCATTCGTTATAAATACCTGACGCTGCGGTGCAGGTTTTTACCCTTTTTGCCCAGTTTCAAGTCGAGTCGGTAGCCCAATGTAATTTCGTGCTGTCCGGCCCCCAGTCCCATGCCCGAGGTATTAGCCTCGTACGAGTAGCTGAGGTCAACGCCGTGAAACGAACCACCCACAAAGCCCGTCACCGAATGTTGCGGGCTGTAAGTCAAGCCGGCGTAAAGTCGGCGTTTTTGGTGTTCGTAAAGCACGCGCGCCGTGATGTCAGCGCGGAACGCCGACCCATCGTAGCGCAGAAGCGTTGAGGGCGCTATGGTAAAAAACGAATTTCGTAACTTTATATTGTATCCGCCTATAAAATTATATAGTCTTTTAACCTTATATTCGTTTGTTTCGCCCAAAAACACCGTTGGAGCCGTGAGGTGCTGAGCCGCCAAACCCGCATACCAATGCCGGTGCGCGTAATACACACCTACCGAGGCATCGAATTTCGAGCCGCTCAGGTCAGTAGAGGGGAAAGCCGGGTCGTTGGCATCGCCCAAGTCGGCCTTCGAGCCCTGCACCGATTCGTTCAGCATGTCCGCCTCGGCACCGATGCTCAGCGTTCCTCCCCACAGTTTCAGGTGGTAGGCATACTGCACGCTGAACCGNGTAGGCATACTGCACGCTGAATCGCTTGTGCGAGAAAAGGCCGAACTCATCGTTTTGGAAAATGGCCCCCACGCCGTGGCGTGTTTTGCCAATTTGGAAAGCCATATCAGCTCCGGCATACATGGTCGATCCGCCGTCCTCGTAGCCTGCCGCGTGCATTTGCAGGGCAGCCGCAATGTTCAGTTGCGGAGTGCGTCCCACGGTGGCCGGGTTCAGTTGCGGTTCGAGTTGCCAGTAGTGTGCAAAGGCCGGGTCTTGCTGTGCCGCTGCGTGCAATGTCACCACCCCCAGCACCACCACCGCCACACAGCGGTGCAGCAGTGCCAACGCACTAAAGGCTCCCGGCTGCGCAGTGCGGCAAGGAGCGACGAGGGCTTTCAGCAGATGATGCAGGAACTTTAGTTTAGGTAAAAACATGTATTCGACTTTGCGGGTTGATACGTGTGCCACGCAGGCACATGGCTGCATTCGCCGCACAAAAGTACACAAAAACCTTGAACCATGTACGCATTTGTTTATCTTTTCCGCTCCGAAGTGTCGATGTAAGCAGATGTGGCCCCATACTTTATATGATTTTGTCCATTTATTTTTTCATACGTGTAGCCTCAGTTGAGGATTCCCCAACTCCCTTTTTCGCAAAATTCAGAAAAAAGGAAAAAAAGCGGCTGCAACGCGTGGCGCTGCAACCGCTTGGGGAAAATGGTGAAATGTAGAATTTACGTTTTAGATGCCGAATACTACGCGCTGAACGTAGTAGGCAATGATGCCGAGGAAGTAGCCTATGAAGGCAATCCAGGTGATGTGCTTCATGTACCAGCCGAAGGTAATTTTTTCAAGTCCCATCACTACGACACCGGCAGCCGAACCGATAATGAGCATCGAACCGCCCACACCGGCGCAGTAGGCAAGGAGTTGCCAGAAAATGCCGTCGCAAGCAAAGTCGCCCGTTGCGGCCAAGGGATACATACCCATACAGCCGGCTACAAGGGGTACGTTGTCGACAATGCTCGACAGTACGCCGATAATGCCGGTTACCATGAAGTGGTTGTTGTCGAAGGCGGTGTTGAGCGTGGTGCCCAGCTGGGTGAGTACGCCGATTACTTCCAAACAGGCTACGGCCATCAGAATGCCGAGGAAGAAGAGAATGGTGCTCATGTCAATGCGCGAAATGATGTTCGATACGCGCTTTTGCATGCAGTTGCTGCCTTCTTCGTTGTGGGGCAGGTGACGGTAGAACACTTCGGTAACGGTCCAGAGCATACCGAGTACGAGGAGAATGCCTACGAAGGGAGGCAGGTGAGTGATGCTCTTGAAAATAGGCACGAAAATCAAACCGCCAACGCCGAGGAAGAACACCGTTTTGCGCTGTGATTCGGTGAGGGCGTCGCCTTCGCATTTGCACTCGCAGTCGCCCTGGCAAACAAGTTCGCCCTTGAGCATGCGTGAAAGCAGAAAGGCGGGTACAACCATCGAAATGATTGACGGCACAATGATTTCCTTGATAACGCCGGCTGCGGTAATCAGACCTTTGTTCCAGAGCATAATGGTGGTTACGTCGCCAATGGGCGAGAAGGCACCGCCTGAGTTGGCTGCAATGATTACGAGCGAGGCGTAGATGATGCGGTCCTTGTGGTCGGCCACAAGTTTGCGCAGAATCATTACCATGACGATGCTGGTGGTGAGGTTGTCGAGAATGGCCGACAAAATGAAGGTCATGAAGGCAATGCGCCAAAGCAGGTTGCGCTTGCTGCGTGTGCTCATCATGTTGCGCACAAAGTTGAAACCTCCGTTTTGGTCGACAAGTTCAACGATTGTCATGGCACCCATGAGGAAGAACAGTGTGGTGGCTGTGCTGCCAAGATGCTTTTCGATTACTTCACTCACAGCTAAGGCTGTTTGGTCGCCTACGGCTGCGGCAATGTACTGACCGGGATCGATCATAAAGAGGGTCCAGCACCCTACAAACATGAGCAGCGCAATGGCCGCCTTGTTGATTTTTGTCAGGCTTTCAATGGCAATGCAGAAATAACCCAACACAAAGACTGCAACAATGGAAATCGTTAGCGTTGTCATCATTGATTTGAATTTTTTAGATTTTAGGTGTATTGAATGTACCGGCTGGTTGGGGCCGGTTCCCTCGTTGCGGAACGTGCTTGCCGACATGGTGCGTGGCTGCTCCGAAAAGGTTAGGCAAAGGTGGGCATTTATATTGAACAATGCAAACGAATGCCCCATGATTTTTTAAAAATTATTTTAGTTACTAAAAATCACCATTTTCTGCTCCGCTCTTTAGCTCGCTGACTTTGGGGTAAAACAAACGAGCGTGCCAAACTTGCCCCGGAAAAGGGACGTTTGGCACGCTCGTAGTAGCGTCCGCGGAAGGCTCATAGTGGCATTTGCGGAAGGCTCGTATTAGCATTCGGTAGGCTTAGTCGGCAATGAACTTGCGGCCTTGCTGTACGTAAACTTGTCCGCGTTCTAAGTGTTCGGCACGTTGTCCGTTGAGGCTAAAGGTCGGTTTTTTTTTATTTTTGTCGGCCTTTACCTCTTTAATGCCTGTGCTTTTCTGAAAGTAAGCCTTGTAAGTGTTGCTTTCGGGCGCAAAGAAACGGAGGAAATTGCCGTCGGCCCAGGTGGCAGGCACTTCGCGGTTGTATTTGTCTTTCCAGCATTTCAGCTCGTAGCCCTCGGCAGGGTAGCAGCGCAGCACCACTTCCTCGCCCACTTTGTAGGTGTAGGTGTCGGGCTGTCCGTTGGCGTCGACAGTTCCCTGCTTCGTGTTGGCCGAGCGCACAGTAACGGTGCAAGGCGTGGCAGCCTGTGCGGTGATGTTGAGGGGCACGTCGTAGACCATGCGCGTGGTGGCGGCATTGGCCGGCATGGCACCGTTGGCATTGTAGCCCTCTTTCCAGGCACTGTCGAAGCGCAGACGAATGCGCGTCACACCCTGCGGCACAGTGTAGGGTAGCAGTATGCTGAGCGTGTAGTCGTTGAGCTGAGCGTTCTCGTTCGTGTTCTTTTTGCCTTCGGCTTTCACCATTTCGCCTTTATCGTCGAAATCGCCGTCGGCATTCAGGTCAATGTAGGCCGAGAGGTTGCAGTAGCCCATGCCACCGCGTGCCAGCCAGTGGAGTTTGAGTTCACAGCCTTGCGGTGCCTGAATCATTTCGGCCGTTTCGAACAGCGTTTCAGGACAATTGGCAGCCGTGTAAATAGTTTGCTCCTTCTGTCCGTTGAGCGATGCAGCCAGCTGGGTGAGGAACTGTCCGTAGTCGTTGATAGTGCCCAATTCACTGCGGTCCTCCTTCGGTGCTCCCCATTTGTTGGGCATGAAGTTTGCGGTAAAAGTTTCGGCAGCAGCCCCCATGTAAGTGTAAGGGTTTTTGCTGCTAACTATCTGTTTAGCCGCGTTCGTCCAGTTCATGAAATCGTAGCCCGCAGCCGCTTTGGCCTTGAGCGTCACGAAGTCGCGCGTGGTCAGCGTCAGTTGGTCAGTGCCCTCGATGGCCACAGTTCCCTGCTTCGGGTCAGCGTTGACGCTAACGGTGCGCGCCTCAGCTATCTCGTCGCAAATAATGAGCGTAAAGGTAAGTTTCGTACCATCGTTGAGCGAGAGTTGCGCCGGAATAAAGCCCGTAGCCGCATCAGCAGCAATGTCGGCCTTGAGCGCGTTGAAGGTTTCAGCCGCCTCGAAGGTGCCGTTGCCGTTGAAGTCGATGGCCAGTTGCGCGTTGAGGCTCTCGGGCAGCGCATCCACAGGCAGCACAAAGGTTTGTCCGCGCAAAGCCTTGAAGCGAAGCACCTGCTGCGCATCGTTTGTCATATAGCGGTAAGCATGGTAAGTGTCAGCCTCGCCGGCAGAGAGCGAAATAAAGTATTTGCCCAGCAAGCGCTTTGCCACTTCAGCCGTTTCGCCCACAGGCTGTTCGGTATATTGCAACGAAGCATTATGCGCCCACTTCCAGTCTGAATCGAACCAATCAGGCTGTTGCGTCCCCTTGTCGAGGTTGTCGAAGAAAGTTTTCCAACGCTGGTAATAAAAATCCTTCATCATGCCGCCCCATTCGCGGTAGGAATAGTCGCGCAGACCGCCCCATTCGCTTGCATCGCGGTTACCCCAGGTTGTAATGAGCGTACGCGCATTGTTCAGTTCCAGCCATTCGCGGTCGGCCGCCGTTGTGCCCTTAGCCTCGTCGGCAATGCCGCGTGCCATTTGCGTCCAACGTCCCAACATGAAGTTCGGGTTCGTGCAGAGCAGTTCGTCCACGTCGAGCACCAGTTGCAGGTAAGCATCGCGACACCGCGCATATTGCGCCTGGTCATGGCTATCGTAAGCCGCCTTCACGGCTTTCAGCAAGAAGTAACCATAGTCAGTCAGGGCCTGTCGCGTAAAGTCCGTCAGGTCGTAGCTGTAGTTCGGGCTTTTTTTCAAAGCGTTTTGCGCCTTCAGCAGCAGGAAAGCCGCATCGGCCATATCCTGCGGATTGTAGAAAATGCCCGTACCGCCCCAGCTCGACACACTGCCGATTTCGAGCGCCGGACGTCCGCAAAGCACCGCCTCGTGCGGTCCCTGCAACCCCGTTTCGCAGTTGAGCGCCGAATTGCGCACCTTTTCCCAAGCAGCCTGCGCATCAGCATTGGGCTGCCCATAGCGCGCGGTGGCATAGTCGGCCAACCATTCAGCAGCGTTAGGCGCCTCGTTTCGCCAAGCCAGTTCGAAGAGCGCATCGTAGAGCACCGGCACCTGTTCGATAGCCTCGGGCGTAGCACCGATACCCTTGATATTACCATGCTGTTTTTTCTCAGCAAAGTATTGCTCCATGATTTTCGTCAATCGGCCGAACAAACCCGTACGTCCGCCAAAGTTAGCCAACATACAGTACACCGCATCGTGTCCCTTGTAATCGCCAAAGTGCGTGTGTGCATCGCTAAACAAGTCGAGCACCACGAGTCGTCCCTTCGTCACGCGGTCGAGCACATGATACTGTGCGCCGCTCCACTGCCAGAACTGAATCACCCATTTGCTTTCAGGGTTTGCCTTAGTCATTGCCTCAGCTATTTTTGAGTAAGCCGCAGGCACATCAATACCCGAAGTGTTGGCACCTTCATGAAAAGGGTCCATGCTGTAGTACACCGAAGTGCCCATCAACTCTTCAAGGCGCTTATAGTATTTGTCCGAAATGGTAGCAAAGTCCCGGCCGTTCGGGTCAAGGATAAACGGACGCGTAAACGTGCACCATTTTCCCTGATTATTAGCCGTAAACCCCTTTTTGCCAATATCGCTCGGCACCATACCCGAGTAACCCGGCAGCACCGGCTGCATACCCAATTCGCGTTGACGTTTCAGAATGTTCTGCGCCAATGCAGCCTGTCGTTTATACCACCATTCAGGGTTAGGTCCGCCCCAACCCTCAAGGTTGTTCATGCCCCACCAGGCCTGAAAGCACGGACCAGCCACAAACTGGTTCGCCTCGGCCGCCGTGTAGCCCAAATCCTTGGTCAGCAAGTTATACCACACCACGTCCAGGCCCACAATTTGCAACGGCATGTTGATGCCATGCAAGGCCATCCAGTCAATTTCCTGTTGCCAGCGTTCCCACGTCCAGGTCGACATGGAGTAAGAAAAAGTGCAATAGTTCAAATAGTAGCGATAGTCAGCATTGCACACATGCTTTTCCTCGCCGGCAGGCACAGGCAGCGCAGTTTGGCTCAAATCCTGCGTCAGGTTGTTCCACGTCAGGTTCACCCGCGCCGTATGGTTCAGATACCAGTTGATACCCGTTGTCACAGCCAGTGTCGTGCTACCCTTGATACAAGGTTTCCCTCCCTGTGCAGTAATCACAAACACCTCCTTACCATTTTGCGCCAGCGATTCGTCGACCACCGTGACAAAGCGTTTAGCCGTGCCCTCTCCGCCAATGCGGT
>FR901793.1:54841-56848 GCA_000437675.1 Prevotella sp. CAG:891 | reverse complement strand
TGCGGTTCAGCAAGTCCTGAATAGCTCGCGGATTTGTGTCGGCAGCCCATGTTGGCAACACCGACAAACAAATCAGCACGAACCAGGCACGCAGTCCGATTGAGTTAAGGCTTATTTTTTTCATAAGCAATAAAGGTTTAGATAGGTTTGAAAAACATTTTTCTTCCTTTGAATCACAGCCATAATAGCCGTTTACCCGTCTGCCGGCAGCAGTTCATCAGCGAATCATGCGCCAAATATCGTCCTCGCAGCCAGCAAACGGCCCCGAAGTTTCAAGTTTCAGCGTCGACATCGCCGCCGCGAACCGTCCCGCCTCATCAGGGTCAGCCCCCCGCGAGCGCATATACAAGTAGCCCGTCGAGTACGTATCGCCGCACCCCGTAGCATCCACCAGCCGACGAGGAGGAAAGGCACAAATATCGTAGAAGTGGTCGTTTTCGAGGATGATCGACCCATAGTTACCCAGTGTCACACACACCTCCTTCACGCCCCATTCGGCCAACTGTAAAGCCGCGTTGTGCGGATCAGTTTGTCCCGTCAACACATCCATTTCGTATTCGTTCACCTTCAGCACCTCAATGTGCTTCAGCGCCTCACGTTTTTCCGTCCAGTCCACGGCAAACACCTCTTCGCCGCGCACCTCACGCAGATACCCCTGCACGTCCACGCTCACCACACCACGTTGGCTGAGCGCCTCGATAACCTCGAGCGGAAAATCGTCGGCCAGCAGCGTACCCAGGTGAAACACCCCCGCCTCCGTTTCCTGCAGAGCCTCTGCGCAGAACGGATCCGCTTTGGCCAACACACGCTGTGAGCGATTGTTCGAATCCTCACCATATTTATTTTCAAAGAACACCGTGTGTTTTGAAGGAATCACCCTCACGTTCATGCCCAATTTGCGCAGTTCCTCCACGCTTTGCATTTCAGATTGTGCCAGCGAAGTGACAAGTTCAAAGTTCATTCCCCCATTCAGGTGATACATTCCATGGGCAAAGTAGTAAGCAGTACCGCCCGGCATATACACTTCGGATTGCGGTGTAATGATTTTGTCGAGCGTGATGTGCCCGATGCAGCATATTTTATTCATTTCGGTGTGTTTTCATTCAAGCACCTCACAAGGAACGCGCCTGTTTGACATCATTTTTTTAAAAGGTAGATGTTGAAAATCCGTTTATTATATAAAAGTACTGCAAAGTTACAAAAAAGCTATCCCAACTTTAACGCTCTGTGCAAAAAACCACCTTTATCCAATCATTTTTTGCGTCGAACCCGCAGGAAAGTTTCAATTCTCCTCCCCATGTGTTTCAGACAGGCCTACCTGCCTTACTTTCTTTTGTAGCAAAATGTCAAAGAACGCTCAATGCTAATTACTCATCCATGTGCAGCTTCTTTTTGTAATATGAGCGTGCCGTGTACAGTGCCGCAGCCGGGTTATGTCCTGTCACGCGGTCCTTCGTAACGAGCGTCGTCACGTAGGCCTCGGAATAGCGGTAGAACAGGCTGTCGTGTCCCACACACAGACCAATCACCACGTTCAGGTCTGTATGCGCCTCGTTCAGCAGCCGGGCTTGCAGAATGGGGTTACACATGGCTGCCCCGATGCCCTCGCAAGCAGCCGGAATGCCCACCGACGTCTTGGCCTTTCCGCCCACCTTGCAAATCACGGCATAGGGTTCAAACCCATTTTTCCGCAATATCTGCGCAAAGATGCGCGCCTCGTTAATCAGTCCGATGCAGTTGGCAATACCAATTTTCCGCGCCCCGATTTTGCGGGCAAAGGTCATGATTTCCTCCACGCGTGTCAACTGGCAATAGCCCTCGTACTCCACCTTTGCGCTCGCCACCATCACCTCGTGGTTGCGGTCGTCGTTGTAGCGTTCCATGGCCCAATCCAAATCGGCCTGATCCAAGTTCGTGGTCAGGCAAAATTCGGGATAAGTGCGATTTTTGAATTTACAGTTTTGCGTGCCGCAGTCCACGCAGCTGCGCAGTTGTTCTTTTTCGTTC
>FR901793.1:31436-54677 GCA_000437675.1 Prevotella sp. CAG:891 | reverse complement strand
ACGTAATGCAAAGTAAAAATAATTCGATAGGAATTATATAAATAATTTTGAACACCTACTTAAAAGGTCGGTTCTTTAAGGTTTTGACAAAGTTACAAACCTTTTTCAAAAATAGTTGTACTTTTGTAGACGACTTCAGTATTTGTTTTCTTGAAAATACCTGCCCAACGACCAAAAACATACAAGCATGCAGAAACTCGTAGTACTTACAGGTGCCGGCATGAGTGCCGAAAGCGGATTCAGCACCTTTCGCGATGCCGGCGGACTTTGGGAACAGTATCCCGTTGAACAAGTAGCCACCCCCGAAGGCTGGCAAGCCAACCCTAATCTGGTCACCGATTTTTACAACGGCCTGCGCGAACAGCTCGTAGCGGCGCGGCCCAACCGGGGACACGAATTGCTGGCCGAGCTCGAACAGCATTTCGACGTAACGGTGGTGACGCAAAATGTCGACGACCTTCACGAACGCGCCGGTTCGTCGCACGTCATTCACCTGCATGGTGAACTGATGAAGGTATGCTCCTCGGCCAACCCCGACAACCCGGCCTGCATCCGCACCCTGCCGCCCGACCATCTGCGCGTGGCTCACGGTGAACTTGCCGCCGACGGTTCGCTGCTCCGTCCGTGGATTGTATGGTTTGGCGAAGCTGTGCCCAACCTCGTACCAGCGGCCGACATTACCGCTCAGGCCGACATTTTTGTCATCGTCGGTTCCTCGTTGCAAGTCTATCCTGCCGCCGGCCTCATCCGCTACACCCGCCCCGGCATACCCATTTACCTCATCGACCCACAGCCCGTGCAAGTGCCGGGCCACTACCACATCGAGGTCATCAGCCAAAAGGCCTCCGAAGGCATGGCCACGCTCGTCAGCCGCCTTTTACCATCGGTCTGAGAGCCAAATGCAACAAAAACCCAAAACAGGAAGCCACCGTGGCTACGGGGCTTCCTGTTTTTTTTGCTTTCAGCAACAGCGCGTCGTACGGGCAAATAAAAAACGGGGTTTTTTCTTTGCTCGCCACTCGGCTTGCACTAACTTTGCCAACGCTTTGAAACAATCAAGGGAAGCAACCCACAAACGGCAACTGCACAGCGCAGAATTTGCTACAAAAGACTACTTAAATGAAAATTATTCATACCGCTGACTGGCACCTGGGCAACGTGTTTCACGGACACACCCGATATGCCGAACATGAACATTTCCTGAAATGGCTGCTAAACACACTGCGCGAACAACAACCCGACGTGTTGCTGCTGACGGGCGATGTCTACGACTCGGCCAACCCTTCGGCACAGGCCGAAAAATTGCTCTATAACTTCCTGCTTCAAGCCACTTCGGCGGTACCCGGACTGCAAGTGGTACTGACCGCGGGTAATCACGACTCGGCCGGACGACTCGAAGCTCCGGCTGAACTGCTCAAACAACACAATATATATGTAAGGGGTACCATCCGCATGGATGACGAGGGTAAACCCGATTTCGACCACTACCTGCTGCCGCTTTCGTCGCGACAGAGTTCGGAGGCCGAATGTGTTTGCTTTGCCTTGCCTTACTTGCGCACCGGCGACTATCCTTCGGCACTGAGCCCGGAGGAGGGACTGAATTATTATTTCGAAAACCTGCACAAACGGCTGAAAAAATCGAACTTCAAGGGGCTACCCGTGGTTGTGGCGGCACACTTTTATGCGGCTGGAGCAGAAATCTGCGAAAACGAACATTCCGAACGCCTGGTGGTGGGCGGACAGGACTGCGTCAGCGCCGAAGTGGTGGGACGCGGTGTGAGCTACACGGCTCTGGGGCATATTCATAAATCACAACCCGTGCGCGGACAACAAAGCATTTTCTATGCGGGCAGCGCGCTGCCTATGTCGTTTTCGGAAATCAACTACTCGCATGGGGTGATGTGTATCGACCTCGACACCGACGGCAAAGCGTCGGTGCAGCGCCTCACCTACACGCCGCTGCGCACGCTGCGCTGCATTCCGGCCAATAAGCAGCAAAAGGCTACGGTGGCTGAGGTGATGGAGGAAATTGATCAACTGCCCACGCGCAGCAAACACGATGAGGGACTGAACTGGCCGTACCTCGAAATAAACATTGAAGAAAAACAACCGGAACCTTCGCTCATGCACGATGTGATGGAGGCTTTGGCCGACAAGGCGGTGCTGTTCTGCCGCATGGTGCGTGTGCGCCAACAAACTGACGAGGCGCAAAACGCGGCTACCATGGGACTTTCGGCCGAGGCTATGCAAAGCATCAGTCCGCTGAAACTGGCGTGCGACCACTTCCGCGCACGCTACGGAGAGGATATGCCCGAACCGCTGATTAAACGATTCAAACAGGCTGAACACACGGCACTCAACGAAGAACAGAACAGCCGGAACTAACATTGAACGCGGAAGGCGGAGGACGCACGAATATGACCTCTGCCACCGATACCGAATCACGGGCGGACGGACAATGCTGTCGGACGCTCTTTTTTCTACGTTACACCTTTACGCACAATGAAAATAGAGAAAATCATTCTCAACAACCTCACCTCAATCGAGGGTGAACAAATCATTGACTTTACGGCTGAGCCGCTGCGCTCGGCAGGGCTTTTTGCCATTACGGGCGACACGGGTTCGGGCAAATCGACCATACTCGATGCCATTTGCCTGGCACTTTACAACAAGGCTCCGCGATTCGACAACGTGGAACGCATTCCGGCCGGCGACCTGGAACTGGTGAGCTGTGCCCAGCAAATGCAGGCGGGCAACGTGGCAGGCATTTTGCGCCGCGGACAAAAGGAGGGAGGAGCTACGGTGGTGTTTGCTACCAACGATGGCGAACGCTACGAGGCTGAATGGAGCATCAGACTGACGCGAAACGGCAACTACAAAACACCGGAACGCACCTTGAAACAGCTGGCTCCCAACAAACAGAAATTTGACAAAGCGGAAATTCAAGACCAAATTAACCTGGCGGTGGGGCTGACCTACGAGCAGTTTACGCGTACGGTTATCCTGGCGCAAAACAGCTTTTCGAACTTTCTGAAAGCTAAAACGGCTGATAAAGCGGTGCTGCTCGAAAAACTGACGGGCACGGAGGTGTATGGCGCAGTGTCGGAACAGATTTACCAGTTTACGAACGATGCAGGCATCCTGACGCGCGACCTCGAAAACCAGATTCAGGGCATGATGCACGACTGCCTGGAACCGGAACAACTGCAGCAGGAAACGGAGAAAAAACAGCTGCTGACGGCGCAAAAACTGACAACGGAACAAAAACTGCAAAACTTGCAGAAACAGTTGGAATGGCTGAAACGAAACGACGAGGCGGTGGCTGAGGTGAAACGCTGCGAAATGCAGTTTGCTGCGGCCAACAAGGCGTGTATGGAAACGCGAGCCGAGGAACTGAAACTGGAACGCTACGATGCGCTCATCGGTATGCAACCCCTCTTTCAGGAAATTACCATGCGCCGAACGGATTTGCAGCAAATCAAGGAGGAACAGCACAACACAACGAGGGCCATTGAACAAATTCGCCGACAGGCCGAAACGGAGGCGGCACAGCTCGACATGGCACACGAACGAAGTGCCGAGGCCGAAAAGCACCGCGAACTGAGAACGGCGGCTATTAACAAGGGCTATGCGCTGACGGGCGAAATCAGCGGAGCGGCTGAACAGCTGAAAAAGCACGACGTGCAGCTGAACGAAATTGGCAATGTGCTGACGAACCGGCAGAATGTGCTGAAAATTAAGCAGGACTTGCTGACAAAGGCTACGGCTGAAATCGACGTGAAGCAGCAGCACAAGCAGACGCTTTCGGTGCACCGCACCATGTTCGATAAGTTCGACCTGATTAAGGACAAACTGTCGATGCTTTACACCGAAACGCAGCGCAATGTCGACAATCATAAAAAGCAGAACAACCTGCAAAGGGACCGTGAGAACCTGCGCATTCAAAGCGAAAAGGCGGAGCAGGAACAGCACCAGACGCAGGCTAAACTGAATGCGCTGAAAAGCGACTTGCTCATTCACAAACAAACCAACCAGGGCCTGGATTCGGCCAAACTGCAACGCGAGGCGGCCGACAACCGTAACCGACTGGCGGCGCTGCAAAGGGCGAACACGCTATGGCGCCACATTTCGGAGGGTTACAAACGCATTGCCGAAAAAAGAGCGGCGCAAAAACGCGAACAGACGGAGCTGGCGCAGAAGCAGGGCATGGTGAAGAAAATGGAAACCGAACTGGCGGCTACGGAGGAGGCTTTTGAGCTGATTAGCACGGCCTACACGCTGAGCCAGTCGGACAACATCGTGCAGCTGCGCAAACAGCTGAAGGAGGGTTCGGCTTGTCCGGTGTGCGGAGCTACGCACCACCCTTACCACACGGAAACGGAACGCGAACTGGGCGACTTGCTGACGAACCTGAGCAAGGACTACCGCACCATGCAGCAAAAAATGAATGCGCAGCGAACGGCACTCAACGAACTGCAACAGAACATTGCGGCCGACGCGGCGCGCATCGAGGCCGACGAAAAGGCACTGCACGAACTGGAGGAACGACAGGAGGCTGACGTGAACGAGTGGAAAATGTGTGAGAACCTTGACAAAACCTTTACCGACTGTTCGGCTACGGTGAACAGCGAGGCGCGCTTCATGATGATTCAGCTGCTCATCGACAATACGATGCGAGCGGCCGACGAGGCTGACCTGGCACTGAAGACTTACAACTTTCACCAACAGGAAATTAACCGACTGAACGAGGATATTTCAAAACTCGAAACGATGATGGCTGACACGCGGACGCACCTGGACGAAATTTCGACCAAGGCGAAAATTACGGCTGCGGCAGCCGAGGAACTGCAATACACCATCAACATTTCGGACAAGGCTTGCTCGGAAATTTACACTGACCTCGACGACATGATTACGCTGTCGGGATGGTTTACGGAATGGAAGAACAACCCGGACGGCATCCGTCTGCGACTGACAAACCTGAACCACGACTGGAACCAGACGTGCCACACGCTCGACGAGGCGGAACGGGCGGCCGACTTGCTGCGCGAGGAAATTAAAAATGCGTCGGCCAACGTCGACGAGGCGCAACGTGCGCTCAAAACTTGCCGCGAAAACCGAGACGCGGCACGCGAGGCGCTGAACCGCAAACAGGAGGAACTGACGCGACTGTTTGGCAACTCGTCGCCGCAGCAGGAGGCCGAAACGCTGCAAAGAAACATTGCGGCGGCTCGCGAAGCGGAAATGAAACTGCAAACGCTGCATAACCGCACGCTGGGCGAACAGAAACAGCTGGAGGGTACGCTGGTGAACTTGGAAAAGAGCCGAGTAACGAACCAGCAACTGCTGCAAAACCGCCAGCAGGAACTTGACCTGATGATGCTGCGCTTTAACGGTACGCACTCGCCGGTGCAGTTTTCGGAACTGGAGGCGCTGTTTAACGACAAGCGCGACTGGAAGGCGCTGCGCCTTAAACTGGAAAACCTGAAAGAACAGCAGCTGCTGAGCCGCAACCACCTGGAACGCGCACGACAGACGTTGCTCAACTTGCAGGCGGGCGCGGAAAGACCGGAGGGAGAACCTGAGGTGCTGAAACTGAAACTGAGCGAACAGCTGACGGAAACGCAACACGAACTGAACGAGGTGAGCGCGGCACTGAGCGTGACGATGTCGAAGCTGATTTCGCACGAGAACTGCTTGCTACGGGCAGGCAAGGTGGAGGAAGAGCTGAAAAAGGCGCGCGAAAACCACAACGAGTGGACGCGCCTGTGCATGCTGTTTGGCTCGGCCGACGGAAAACGTTTCCGCACGCTGGCACAGAGCTACACCTTTGCTTACCTTGTGCAGCATGCCAACCTGCACTTACGACAGCTTTCGCCGCGCTACGAGCTGTGTAACATTCCGGGCACGCTGACGCTCGAAATCATTGACCGCAACATGTTCGATGAGCACCGCTATGTGTCGTCGCTTTCGGGCGGCGAAACCTTTGTGGTAAGTTTGGCGCTGGCCTTGGGCTTGGCTTCAATGTCGGGTAAAAACCTAACCATCGGTTCGCTCTTTATCGACGAAGGCTTTGGCAACCTTGACAAGGACTCGCTCGACTTGGTGATGATGACACTTTCGAACCTCGAAAACGTGCAGGGACGTAAGGTGGGCGTAATCAGCCACACCACGCAGATTCGTTCGCAAATTTCGCCGCAAATCAGGCTGACACGCCTACCCGGCGGTTCGCATTCGGTAATCGAGGTGCGCTAATTACGGCCGGCTCTGTCGGCAGACAAAATCGGTATTTCTGTTCTTTTCAAACCATTCCGCCTGAGTAATAGATGCTGGAACTTACTTTTCTTCATCTACTTACTCAGGCGGAACTTGAAATAGTACGGAGAACACCGACTCAACCCCCCAATATTTTTCAACACTTAGCAATAAGTAGGCGTTGAACCGCAAAAATAATTTTGAACACCTACTTATGTGAATAAAAAGGTGTAATTTTGTTGCACAAACAAAAACAACAGATTTCAATATCGCTATGTCAGAAAGAAAAGTACGCGTGCGTTTTGCACCCAGCCCCACGGGTCCATTACATATCGGCGGTGTGCGCACCGCGCTCTATAACTACCTTTTTGCCCGTCAGCATGGAGGCGAAATGGTGTTCCGCATTGAAGATACCGACTCGAACCGCTTTGTGCCGGGAGCCGAAGATTACATCATCGAATCGTTCAAATGGCTCGGCGTGGAATTCGACGAGGGCGTGAGCTTCGGCGGCGAACATGGTCCGTACCGCCAAAGCGAACGTCGCGACATTTACCGCAAATATGTGCACCAACTGCTCGAGGCTGGCAAGGCTTACGTGGCTTTCGATACGCCCGAAGAACTGAACGCTAAACGCGAAGCGGTGCAGAACTTTCAGTATGATGCCCGTACACGTATGGATATGCGCAACTCGCTCGTATTGGGCGACAAGGAAACGCAGCGCCTGATTGATGCCGGCGAACAGTATGTGGTACGCTTTAAGGTGGAACCCGGCGAAGAGGTGCTCGTGAACGACATCATTCGCGGCGAAGTGCGCATCATGAGCGATATTCTCGACGATAAGGTGCTCTACAAAAGTGCCGACGACCTGCCTACTTACCACTTGGCTAACATCGTCGACGACCACTTGATGGAAATTACCCACGTTATCCGTGGCGAGGAATGGTTGCCTTCGGCGCCGCTCCATGTGCTGCTTTACCGTGCCTTCGGCTGGACGGACACCATGCCGGCCTTCGCTCACTTGCCCCTGTTGCTCAAACCCGACGGTAAGGGTAAACTCTCGAAGCGCGATGGCGACCGCCTGGGCTTCCCGGTATTCCCCCTCGAATGGCACGACCCGAAATCGGGCGAGGTGTCGTCGGGCTACCGCGAAAGTGGCTATTTGCCTGAGGCGGTAATCAACTTCCTGGCTTTGCTGGGATGGAACCCGGGTACCGACCAGGAAATCCTGTCAATGCAGGAACTTATCGAACAGTTCGACTTGACGAAATGCTCGAAGAGTGGTGCTAAGTTCGACTACGTGAAGGGGCAGTGGTTCAACCGCGAATATATCCAAATGACCGACAACGCCCGACTTGCTCCTACGTTCGACAAAATTTTGCGCGAAAACGGTATCGAAGCACCCATGGAACGTGTCGAAGCGGTGGTGGGCATGATGAAAATGAAGAAAATCAACTTTATCAAGGAGCTTTGGCCCTTGTGCGACTTCTTCTTCATCGCACCGACTTACAGCGCCGACGACAAGTTTACGCGCAAGAACTGGAAGGAAGGTGCTGCTGCCGAAATGCAGGAACTGGCTGCCGTGCTCGAATCGCTCGACGATTTCAGCATCGAATCGCAAAAGGCGGCTGTCGATGCCTGGGCCGAAGCTGGGGGCAAAAAGCCTTGGAACCCTTGGCGCGTGTGTCTGGTCGGCACTGGCAAGGGTCCCGACATGTACGAACTGGCTGCTTTCCTGGGCAAGGACGAAACCTTGAACCGCATGAAGGCTGCTATTGCGGCTTTGGGATAAGACGTTAGACGTTGAAACGGATTTTTTGTTTCCGTTCTGACTTTACTTTTCCTTTTTTCTCTACGATAACTATTCATCTGTCTGCACTCAAGTCTTTGCGCTTGCATGGCGCGCGCCCCGATGGGCTGTGCGCCTACGCATCGCCGACTTGTGTGCAGACATACCCTTACTTTACCAATATAAGCTAACAGACCGTGTACTCCATAGTAATATATCTGATGGTGCTGGGCTGTCACATTGCCGCCTTGTTCAGCGCAAAGGTGCGGAAAATGGTGCATGGCCATCACAACACGTGGAAAACGCTGCGCCGACTCAGCGGAAAGGACCGCTATGTGTGGTTTCATGCGGCTTCGCTCGGCGAATTTGAACAAGGCCGTCCGCTCATGGAACACTTGCGCCGCGAACACCCCGATAAAAAAATTCTGCTTACCTTTTTCTCGCCTTCGGGCTATGAGGTGCGCAAGAATTATGCGGGGGCTGACGTGGTGTGCTACCTGCCCTTCGATACTCCGCTGAATGCGCAGAAATTCGTGAAACAGGCACGCCCCGAAGCGGCTTATTTCATCAAATACGAATTTTGGCGCAATTACATCGAGGTGCTTCACCGAAATGGGGTGCCTACTTACAGCGTGTCGAGCATTTTCCGACCCAACCAGGTGTTTTTCCGCTGGTACGGACGGGGATATGCCCGAATGCTGCATAAACTCACGCACTTGTATGTGCAGAACGAAGAGTCGCGCCATCTGTTGCTGAAAATCGGGGTTAAGCAGGTTACAGTGGTGGGCGATACGCGATTCGACCGCGTTATCGACATTCGGAATGCGGCGAAACCTCTGCCGCTGGTTGAACGCTTTGCCGGATGCTGGAAAGTACTGGTGGCAGGTAGCTCGTGGCAACCTGATGAGGACATCATCATTCCGTATTTCAACGCACGAACGAACCTGAAACTAGTGCTCGCTCCGCATGTGGTGAGCGAGGAACATCTGCGACAAATCGAAGCAAAACTCAAACGCCCCTTTGTGCGCTATTCGGCGGCTACTCCGAAAAGTGTGGCCGAGGCCGACTGCTTGATTATTGACTGCTACGGACTGCTGTCGAGCATTTACCGCTATGCGGCGGTGGCTTACGTGGGTGGCGGTTTCGGTGTGGGCATTCACAATGTGCCTGAAGCTGCCGTTTACGGTGTGCCGGTGATTATCGGACCGAATAACCATAAGTTCCGCGAGGCGCGCGCGCTGATCGAAAACGGCGGATGCCGCGAAATCAAGGATGCTGACGACTTTAAACGTGTCATGGACCTTTTCCTGACGCACAAGGAACAACTGCAAGAGGCGGGACGCGCTGCAGGCAATTACATCAAAGAAAATGCCGGCGCTACCCTGCTGATTATGAATAAACGCTGAAATTCTGTTTCTTCAAATACACGTATGCAGGTGTTCAAAGCATAATTCATCTGACAGAATCATCTCAAAATATTTTTGAACACGGGCATGCAAACGGGAGAAGCACTTGCTTTTCCTTTTTCTACTGCCAAACCATTCACCATGAAAGTACTCCTCATCAATACTTCTGACCACACCGGCGGAGCTGCCATTGCGGCCCTGCGCCTGCTCAAAGCCTTGCGCAAGGCTGGTGTCGATGCCACCTTACTGTGTCGCGACCGCAGTTTGCCTGCCGAACGTACAGATGTGGTAAACCTTAAACCCACGCTGTGGCGGAAAGTGAAGTTTGCATTGGAGCGCTTCGACATATTTTGCCGCAACGGCTTTTCGCGCGAGGGACTGTTTGCTGTCGATACGGCACGCTTCGGCAACGACATTACCAAATTGCCCGAGTTTCGCGAAGCTGACGTCGTGCATTTACATTGGACGAACCAGGCTATGCTTTCGCTCGACAACTTGCAACGTATCCTGAAAAGCGGTAAACGGGTGGTATGGACCATGCACGATATGTGGCCCTTTACAGGGGTGTGTCACAATGCGGCCGACTGCGAACGCTGGAAACAGGGATGCGGTCTTTGTCCGCAACTGAAAAAACCGCAGCACAAGGACCTTTCGGCTTGTGTGTTTAACCGCAAATTAAGCACGTATGCGCACGGACGGTTCACCTTGGTGGGCTGTAGCCAATGGCTGGCAGGACTGGCTGCTCAGGCGCCTTTGCTCAAAGAACAGCAGGTGGTGAGCATTCCGAACCCCATCGACACTGACTTCTATGCGCCTGTGGGCACCGAAGAAATGCCGACCGACAAAGCGGAACTGCGCAAACAGCTAAACTTGCCGGCTGACAAGCGTTTGCTGCTTTTTACGGCATTCAAGGTGACTGACCCGAAAAAGGGCATAGACTACCTGATTGAAAGCATTTGTATGCTGTGCAACGAACGGCCGGAACTGCGTAATAAACTGGCCATCGTGCTGGCAGGCAAAGAGGCTGACAAACTGACCGGGGCTTTCCCGGTTGAAGCTGTTTCGATGGGCTATGTGGAGAGTGAGGAACAGATGCGACAACTCTATCAGGCGGCCGACTTGCTACTGATGCCGACGCTCATGGATAATTTGCCGAACACGATTGTCGAGGCTATGGCTTGTGGCGTGCCTTGCGTGGCCTTTGGCGTGGGCGGTGTGCCGCAGATGATTGACACGGGAGTCAACGGCTTTCTGGCTGAACCCCAAAATGCGCTCGACTTTGCACAGTGCATTCAGCGTGCGCTCGATTCACACAGCTACACGGCGCTTTGCCGCAACGCCCGCATCAAGGCTCTGACGGCTTACTCCGAAAAAACGGTGGCTGAAAGCTACCTCGAAATTTACCAAAATAAATAAATGGACGGGGGTTCCTGACGGCATGCCGCATGCTTGCATCTGACGGTGTGCCGGGAACTCTACCCTACAACAATTTAAAGCTAATCCCCCCTTAAACCTTTTTATTCATTAAATGCCTCCGCTTAAAATAACCGTCGCTACGGTAACCTATAATGCCGGGAAACTGATTAACCGCACCATACAAAGTGTCGAAGAACAGACGTACCCTCATGTGGAACACCTCATTGTCGACGGAAATTCACAGGACAATACCCTCGAAAACGTACATCATTATCAGGAACGTAACAGCATTGCGACTGTGCGTCACGAAATTGCGTGCATCAGTGAACCCGACAAGGGACTTTACGATGCTATGAACAAGGCCATCGACATGGCTACCGGACAGTATATCCTTTTTCTGAACGCTGGCGACTGCCTGCATGCGCCCGATACGCTGGAATGCATGGCTCAGGCGGCTCAGGACGAACTGAACCGCAAGAAGGCATTGCCTGCAGTGGTTTACGGCGATACGCACTTGGTCGACGATGAAGGACGATTTGTGCGCCGCCGCCGCTTGTCGCCGCCCGAACATTTGAATTGGCGTTCTTTTAAAAACGGTATGCTCGTTTGCCATCAGGCTTTCTTTGCGCGTACCGACTTGGCTAAACAGTTACATTACAACCGCAAATACCGCTTCTCGGCCGACTTCGACTGGTGCATTCGCATCATGCGCGAGGCTGCGCGTAAGCATTTGCCCATTACGAACTGCCGCATTGTGGTGGCCAATTACCTGAACGAGGGTATGACCACGCGTAACCACAAGGCTTCGCTGCGCGAACGCTTCGACATCATGGTTAATCATTACGGGTGGTTACCTACGCTTTTCCGCCATGCGTGGTTCGTGGTGCGCAGTGTCATCAAAAAGTAGGATCCGACCATGACTAAAAAACCTGCCGACCTTTACCTTTGGGCTACGACTCAGTGCGCGGCACGCGAATGCTGCCCTTCTGACATTGCAGCGAAATTGCAACGCAAAGGGGCTACGCCTGACGAGGCTGAAGCCCTCGTTGCGCGACTTACCGACGAGAATTACCTGAACGAAGAACGCTATGCACGGGCTTTTGCCTCTGACAAATTTCGTTTCGACCATTGGGGGCGCATCAAAATCCGCTATGCCTTGCGTATGCAGCGTATTTCCGATAGTTGCATTGACGAGGCGCTGGCCGATATTCCTGAGGCTGATTACCGCGCGGTGTTGGCTGACTTTCTGACTGCCAAGGAGCGCACGACGAAGGCCAAAACCGACTACGAGCGTTACCAAAAACTGGTGCGCGCTGCGCTTAACCGCGGATTCGAACCTGACTGTGTGCGTCACGAACTGCAACGTCGGGCTGACGCGTGGCAAATGGATGAAGTGGACGACTTGGATAGTATGGATGAGTAAAACGTCGGGAAACTTACACAGCGGTAAACTTACTGTGTAACGGAATTGATTTCCCTTTTTTAAAAAAAGAAGTCGTCTGAACTTTTATGAAATTCAAGACTATGCCTTTAATTTTTGAGGCGTTTTGGGCCTTGAAGAAGGAGTGTAGCGAGCTACACGACTGATGAAAGGTCAAAAAACGGCCAAAAAGAAAGGTGAAGATTGAATTTAGAAGAGATAAATCTCCAAATCAAATCTTCGTCAGAAAAGTTTAGACAACTTCAAATACTACCTAAAAAAATCAGCAGGCCGGACACATCGTTCCAGCCTGCTGATTTTCATTGAAATGGTAATACAATAAGTTCCTACCATAAACTTAGATTCTGCCATAAACATTAAAAGCAGCCATACCTTGCCCAATGCAAACAAGGTATGGCTGCTTTTTTAGGAGTATACGGAGTTTAGCGGCTAAGCAGATGTGGTGCAAGCACACCAGGTGTTTACACCACATCTGCTTAGCATTGACTACACTTCTTCGCCTTGAAGCGTGGCGCTCGAAGCATCGGTAATGCGAACGCGTACGTACTCACCGGGACGGTGATTGCCACGGTCGAAAACAACGACCTTGTTTTGCTCCGTACGACCGAAAAGTTGTTCGCGCGAACGCTTGCTCACGCCTTCAACCAAAATTTCGTATTCGCGACCTACACATTGGCGGTTGCTCTCGGCACTGAGTTCGTTTTGCAAGGCAATGAGTTCCTCGAGTCGGCGAATTTTCGTTTCCTCGCTCACATCGTCGGCATAATGACGCGAAGCAAAGGTGCCGGGACGTTCGCTGTACTTAAACATGAAAGCTGAATCGTATCCGCATTCGCGCATCAGGCTAAGCGACATTTGGTGATCTTCCTCGGTTTCAGTGCAGTAACCGGCAAAGATATCGGTCGACAAACCACAGTCGGGCACAATGCGGCGAATGGCAGCTACGCGGTCAAGATACCACTCGCGGGTGTATTTGCGATTCATAAGCTCCAAAATGCGGCTCGAACCACTTTGTACGGGCAGGTGGATGTGACGGCACACATTGGGTTCTTCGGCAATGACGTGGAGTGTTTCGTCGCTCATGTCCTTGGGATGCGAGGTCGAGAAGCGAATGCGCATACCCGGCACAGCGCGTGCCACGGTGCGGAGCAGGGCGGCAAAGTTGAGTTCCTGCGCATCGGCATCGGCCTTCCAAAGATACGAGTTGACATTTTGTCCGAGCAGGGTCACTTCCTTGTAACCGCGCGCTTCGAGGTCGCACACCTCGCGCAGGATACTTTCTACGTCGCGCGAACGTTCGCGGCCGCGGGTGTAAGGCACAATGCAGTAGTGGCAAAAGTTATTGCAACCACGCATAATGCTGACAAAACCCGAAATGCGACTTCCGCAATAGCGTGTCGGCACAATGTCGCGATAGGTTTCGGTGGTGCTGAGTTCAATGTCGATGGCCTTGTGTCCGGTTTCAGCCTGTGCAATGAGGTCGGGCAAGGAAAGGTAAGCATCGGGTCCAGCCACGAGGTCAGCCCCGTGTTTATTGAGCAATTCTTCCTTCACACGTTCTGCCATACAGCCGAGCACACCGATAATGATTCGGCGTCCTTTGCGTCGCATGGCTGTGAGCGCTTCAAGGCGATGAATAATTTTCTGCTCGGCATTGTCGCGCACGGAGCAGGTATTGAGGAATACGGCATCAGCCTGGTCAATGGTGTCGCAAGGCTCATAGCCGGCCAGTTTCATCACAGAGGCCACTACTTCGCTGTCGGCCACATTCATCTGGCAACCGTAAGTTTCGATATATAAATGCTTCATAAGTGCTATATAATGAGGTAAGTATTCACGTTAGGGTACAAAAAAAGGGATACCGCTGTATCCCAACCTTGTTAACCTTAAATCTAATACTATGAAAAACACGTTGCAAAGTTACGGTTTTCTGTCATAACTGCAAGGAATATCCCAAGTTTTTTTTCGAAAAATAGAATATTTTACAGATAAGCATACTTTTTGCCATATAAATAGGGCATTTCCAGAGTATTTTGATTACATACAGGCTTAAAAACCGTAACGATACAGAGGGCGTTTTGTCACAAAGATTCGATTTCTTCCTGCGACAGATGCGTGATTGCCGAAATCTGCGCTATAGGCACGCCGGCTAACTTCATCTGACGGGCTGACGACACGATAATGGTTTCTTGAGCCGCTAACTGCTGACCTTGTTCAGCTAACTGCTGACCTTGTTCGGCTAACTGCTGACCTTGCTCGGCTAACTGCTGACCTTGCTCGGCTAACAATTCATTTTGTTGTTTCAGCATTTTATCGCGTTGCATAATAGCCGTGTCGCGGTCTTCAATCGCCTTGAAGAATTCATCTTCCACGTCCATTTTGTGTCTCACTTGTGCATCCGCAGCAGCGGCAACCAGGCGGTTGATAATCAGCATCATATCCGAGTCATACTGATACTTGGTTTCGTCAATGTTCATAACCTGGCGGTTATCCTTGTTTTTGAGCGTTTGGTCGAACACGCTCAAAATTTCCTCCAACCTGTTATTGATTCGGCCGTGCAGACGCGGAATTTGCACAATAATGCCTTCATGCGTCAGGCTCTCAACAAACGGGTCGGGCAATCCCTTCGTCACCACGTTACCCTCGTAATCATAGGAATGATGTTTCACGTAAAGAACGGGTTCTTCTATATCGCCCACGCGGTGTCCCAACAAATAAACGGCTACCATCGGGATGCCACGACTCGACAACTGATCGTCCTTCAGCATGTTATCTGGATTGGCATATTGTGCGCCCAGATATTGGCGGAAGCGGAGCGTTTCGGTTTCGAGCCACGTCTTTTGTAATTCTATCAGCACCAAATGGACACTGCCATCGTCCTCGCGCACCTTGGCTCCAAAATCAATGCGAAACATCGAAATTTTGTCGCGCTGCACATTGGCATATTCATTTTTACGCATTTCCACCTCTACTACCGTTTTTTTGAGCAAGGCAGAAAGCAGAATTTTCACCACACGTTCGTCTTCAAGCAAATACTTGAACACCGTGTCATAAATAGGATTTGCAATATACAACATGGTTACCTCCTTTCATTATAGAAGTAGATGCATTTTTTATTACTGCCTACGAAAGTAACAAATAATTTCGTCATTTGTTTCTAATTGCGCAAAAATTTCAAGAATCAGCTACTTACACACAGCACAAAGCCACTAACGCCCTTGCTGCCTATTGATTCTCGACTTCATCAATGCACCCACCCGATTTGTATTCCCTAAGGATAAAATTTTTCAGATTTATGAGTTGTGCTATCAGTTGTATTTGATTCTTGTTCCGCGCTTGTTTAGTTCGTATCTGTTTTAACAAAAATCCCAATAAAGCTAAAAATTAAAAGTTCGTTTCTACGTTTATTCCTGAGCGAAACTCATAGGTGAGAATCCGAATTTAGTGTACTTTCCAAAGTGCTGATTATCAATAGTTCCGAGATTACCAAAATTAGCTCGGAACTAAATTCAACAAGCTCGGAACTAATTCGAACAAGCTCGGAACTAAATCCGACAATCGCGGAGCAAATTTAAAGCATCGGCCGATTTATGGTTTAAACCACTAAAAGCATAAGCGATTGATGGATTTGTTTTTTAATCAAAATTCACGCATTCAAACTCCCATTGTTTAACATTTACAACCAAAGTGAATACACAGCCTTCCAAGAGAGGGTGCGGAGGAGGCATTTGGCATCACTCCACTTTGTTGCTCAATGGCAATGAAACAGCTGATTCATCATACACGCTATTTGGGCGATACTAAAGCCGCTAACGCCCTTGCTGCCTATTGATTCAGATAACCGCCCACCATGCGGTCATTGCCAAACGCATCGGGGCGCACTTCGGTGCGAAGCAGGCCTTCGTCGGCAAACAGGCGGGCTGTTTCGGCCCCATAAGCGCGATTGATTTCCACGAGCAAGACACCCCCTGGAAGCAAGGCACCCCCCGCAGCCGAACGAGCCAAGGCGCGATAAAATAGCAATGGGTCGGCATCGGGCACGAACAGAGCGCTGCCGGGTTCGTGAAGCAGCACATGCGCCTCCATTTCGGCACGTTCGCGCTGACAAATGTAGGGTGGATTGCTCACAACAAGGTGAAAAGCTGCCTCAGCGGGCCAAGGCATCAGCAAATCGTGCTGCACAAAATGCACTTCGGCTCCCAAGCAACGGGCGTTTTCCGAAGCAATGTGCAAAGCCTCAGCCGACAGGTCCCAAGCCTCAACTTCTACGTCGGGACAAGCCAGTTTCAGGCTCACGGCAATGCAGCCCGAACCGGTTCCGGCATCGAGCACGCGCAACACGGTGCCGGCTGGCAATTCTGCGCGGAGCCGTGTCACCTCATCGACCGCCCAAGCCACCAGTTCTTCGGTTTCGGGCCGCGGAATAAGCACGCCCGGAGCTACGCCGAAGCGGTGTCCGCAAAAGTCGGCACTGCCCAACACATACTGCACGGGCTCGCCCTGTTGCAGGCGTTGGCATATATTCACATACTGCTGCCGTTCATCTAACGAAAATTGCCTAACTTTGTCGGCATAAATATCGGTGCGGCTGATGCCGAAGGCCTCGTCGAACACCAAAAAGGCGATAGCACGGGCTTCGCCTTCGGCATAATGTGCCGAAAGCACATGGCGCAACCGTAAAAAATCTTCATTCATATTTATATATTACTGGATTAGTGTAAAATAATTCGGTAGCAATATCTACTATACTACTGACTTTTGTTCAGATAAAAAACTGCATGACACTTCACGAAACCTATATGCAACGCTGCATCGAGCTGGCTCGCAACGGCCGGATGCACGCGGCTCCCAACCCCATGGTTGGTGCCGTAATTGTTCACAACGACCGCATTATTGGCGAGGGCTACCATGCTTGCTGCGGCAAGGCTCACGCCGAGGTCAACGCCATCAACAGCGTTCGGCCGGCCGACCGTGCATTGCTGAAAGACAGCACGCTTTACGTCAGTCTCGAACCCTGTGCTCATTTTGGCCGCACTCCGCCTTGTGCGCTGCTCATTGTCAAAACGGGCATACCGCGCGTCGTGGTGGGTTGTGTCGACCCTTTTGCCAAGGTACAGGGCCGCGGCATCAGCCTCATGCGCGAAGCGGGCATTGAGGTTACTGTGGGAGTGCTTGAAGAGGAATGCCAGCGTTTGAACTGCCGTTTCATCACCGCTCAAACCCTGCGCCGACCTTACATCACGCTGAAATGGGCGCGTTCGGCCGACGGATTTATCGACCGTTGGCGCGAAAGTGCCGACGAGGAACCGGCGCACATTTCAACCGAGCATTCGCTCATGCACGTTCATCGCCTCCGCGCCGAAAATCAGGCCATTCTGGTGGGGCACCGCACCCTGTCGCTCGACCATCCGACGCTCACCGTGCGCCATTGGGCGGGCAACAACCCACTGCGCGTGGTATTGGGCCGCATTGCCGAAGGCGAGTTGCCGGCAGGGTTCCAGGCTTTTGCCGACAAAAGCACCATGCTCTCCGAACTTTACCGCCAGGGCATACAAACGTTGCTCATTGAGGGCGGACAGCAAACGCTGCAAAGCTTTATCGACGAAGGGCTTTGGGACGAGGCTTACGTCGAAGTGGGACAAACGGTGCTGGGAAGCGGTGTACCCGAACCGCGCATGCCGGTTGGCGTTACGCTCACGCCTCGCCAAGTGTTCGGTGCCACGGTTTGGCATTATGTCAACAACGAGGAAGTCCCCGAGACCGACGACGACTTGGGCGAAGCATCTTTTGCTGGCAGCGAAAGCTAACCGGGCTACCCCCACCCGCTCCTAAGCGGGCTGAAAGGCAAAATTAAAAAAAACGTATGGCGTTCAATCGCTTAACCAAGCTATTTTTTCACTCCCTTTTTATGTTAAACATACCTCCTATTACGCGCAACCTACTGATTATCAACGTAATCTGCTATCTTTTGCAGGAAGTTTTGAAAACACAGGGCATTGACCTCACGCAGTGGTTAGGTCTGCACTTCATACTGGCCGACGACTTCAACATTTTTCAGTTGGTCACCTACATGTTTCTACACGGCAGTTTCACCCACCTGTTTTTCAATATGTTTTCGCTTTGGATGTTTGGCGGCCTCATTGAGCGCACGCTGGGCTTCAAGCGTTTCCTCACCTATTTCTTTGTGTGCGGCATCGGTGCCGGACTTTGTCAGGAAGTGTGGCAAACGGCCGAGTACTTTATTCAAGGCATGCAAAACTACGAGATGGTCAATACCGGAAAGGGTGCTCTCATTCCCATGAAGCAATTCCTGAACTTCTGGACCACCATCGGTGCCTCGGGTGCCTGCTACGGTGTGCTGCTGGCCTTCGGTATGCTCTACCCCAACGAACGCATCATGCTGCTCATTCCGCCTATTCCGATGAAGGCCAAATACTTTGTGGTTGGTTATGCTGCCATTGAGTTGATTTCGGCCTACACCTCGACCGACAATGTGGCCCACTTTGCCCACCTTGGCGGTATGCTCTTCGGCTGGCTGCTGCTACGCTATTGGCGGAGCAAGTCGCGCAACCCCTACACGCCCGGAGGCTGGCAACGCTGGGAAGACGTGCGCCAAAAGCCTTCGATGACCGAACGCCTGCGCAACGCTGTGGGCCGTAAGCACACTGAGGAAACGGGCAATGCCCATCACACCGCCACCCGGCAGAACGACTACGAGTACAACATGAAGCGCAAGGAGGAGGAAGCGCGCATGGACGAAATTCTTGATAAAATTCGCGCTTCGGGCTACGACAGCCTTACGCCCGAGGAAAAACGCGAACTCTTCCGCATCAGCCGCCGATAACTGAGACACACACAGAATGAATAAAATATTTGCCGTTATCAACTGGCTCGCCGTATTAGTCATGTGGAGCAGTGCTGCCAGTGTTTACCTCAACCCCAATACCTTCAGCCGTTTCACCGCCCTGTTAGGTTTGGGTTTTCCCGTCACTGTAGCCGCCGTGTTGCTCCTTTTGCTGCTGAGTGCCCTGCTCAAGCTGCGCGCCGGCTTCATTCCTCTGTTCGGTCTCATTGCCTGCATCGGGTCGCTGCGCGACTATTGCCCCGTCAATTTCAGTTCGCCCCCGCCCAAGGGCTGCTTGAAAGTAATGTCATATAACTGTATGGCCTACAACAACTGGGCCCTTACCCCCGACGAAAAAGAGTTTGAGTGCATGCGCTTCATGTGTTCACAGGAGTGTCACGTCGTAGCCATACAAGAAGCCACCACGCGCAATGCAAAGGACGTTGAAATCCGCGATGCCTCCATCAAACGCTATGGCTATCATTACGACGACATGCTCATCGGTGCGGGCGTAGTCGGGGTGCTGTCGCGTTTTCCCATTGTCAAAAAGCAGCTCATCAGCCACTCTGAGTGCAACGGGCTTGCTGCATTCTATCTGGAAATGCCCAAGAACGACACGCTCATCGTGGTCAATGTTCACCTTGAATCGCAGCGACTTTCGACCGACGACCGCAGCCTCTACAGCCACATTTCGCGCCACCCCGAGGAGATGGACGATATGAAAGGCGGGGTACGCACCCTTTTGTCGAAGCTTTCGGTGTCGAGCATTGAGCGTGCCAAGCAAACTGATGCACTGACGCACTTTATCGACAGCGTCAAAGGGCACAAAATCCTTGTTATGGGCGACTTCAACGACACGCCCATTTCCTACGCGCACCATGCTGTATGCAGCCGCCTCACCGACACTTTCCGTGCCACGGGCAACGGCATTGGCCGCTCGTTTGCCAAAGACCGCATTTATGTGCGCATCGACCACGTGTTCTGCTCCGACCATTGGCGTCCCTTTGCAGCCAACATCGATAGTGGCGTACACTTTTCCGACCACTACCCCTTCACCGTCTGGCTCAAACCGCAGTAACAGCCTTCCCCAAACAGGCAATCCCCGAAATTCAGTAACACCTGAGTTTCGGGGATTTTTTTATGTTTTTAAAAAAAAGAGGTATCACGGAAGAAGGAATACCACAGCTGTACCCATTACATCAGCAGCAAATCGAGAGCCTTGCGCAGGGCAGCACTTTCGTTCTGGTTGAAATAGCTATCGTACGTTTCGTCAACACGCACATCGGGCAACAAGCCGCGTCCTACAAAATCATCGCCACCGGGTGCTTTGTCGTATTTGGTGCAGATGTTCGCCGCCACACCGTCCATCAGCGAAATGTATACCCCATTGCCCGTGCTGCCGCCCGTGGGCATACCCACCAGCTTCGCCTGACGGTTACCCTGCAAAAGGGCTGCAAAGTCCTCGGCCGCGCTAAAGGTGCCGCGATTCACCAGCACAATGATAGGTTTGCCATACGGTTCCATATTTTTGTTGTGCATCAAGGGTTGTTCAGCAACCTGGTAATCGTCGAGTTTCGTGCCCCACGAGGCGTATGCTGGAATGTATTTTGGACTGCTCCAAGCCCCCCTCATCAGCGTATCAGCCACCAGGCTACTGGCCAAAAAGTCGCCGTTGCCCGAATTGCCGCCTCCGTTATTGCGTATGTCGATAATGAGCGCACGGGTTTTGAGCAAGTCGGGATACACCTTTTGGAACTCGCCCATCAGGTGATAACCATTGAACGTACGAATGCGCAGATAGCCCACGTTCGTATCCAACACCCGAAACGCCACATCGGGTTCCTTATAGGCCAAATCGGCCTTGTAGACTCCCAGTTTGCAGGTGATGCGTAGCACCTTTTCGCCTTCGGCAAACTGCAATTTCAGTTTTTCGCCCGGTTTACCCATCGTCAGTTGCGAACCGTCGTAGGCTTCGTGCTCGGTCCACTGCGCAGTCGACGAAGAGATGTAGGGCATCACCCGGCTTTTGGCCCACTCCTTCACGGGCATGCCGTTGATGTGCGTCAGTTCCATGCCCCGTCGCACACCTTCATTCTGCAGCGACGAACTGAATACGCGGTCCACCCATACGCGGCCTTCAATCAGCACTGTCGTAAAGGGAAGCGACCGTTCACTGCCGCGTTTCTGCTGAAAAACATAGGTGTGACCGTCGTTTAGCCGGGCAGCCATGCGTTGCAGCAGGCGGGCGGTCTCATCATCGGTCTTGACTCGTTCCATTTCGGGAATCATGGCTGCGTAAAGGCTGTCCCAGTTCACCGCGGTGCGGTTCATAAACACGAAGTTGCGCTTCACGCTCTCCCACAGTCGGCTCAAGGCCACCAGGCGTTTCTGTCGCGGTGCAAGGTCGGCAAAGTAGGCCGTGCGCCGTGCCTCGGCCGAGGGGTGGTAATAGTAATTGCGTGTGGGCCAGTCGGAGGGAATGCATACCTCGTTTTCAGCCACAGCCGTAAGCATACAGAATGTGCTGTCGGGCTGAAGGCTGAAGGCGTAGAAAGTGGATGAAGGATCGAAGTAAGTGGTGCCTTTTCCGTGTTTGGCGTAAATATTTACCTGCTGCACATTGGCCAACTCGTTGCGTAAGCGTTCGAACAACCGGCAAAGGCTGTCGAGCAATTCACGCTCGATGCGCGGCAACGTAATGCGCGTTCCGTGGGTCCATCCGCGCCCCTCAGCGCGGTGCCAATCAAAACCGGCTATTTCGGCCGACATTGTGCCCGAATACTTCACCTCAGTTTTCATCACCCCGCGCTGTTTGCTCAGTTCTTTGAAAATACTTTTCACCGCTTTTTCCTGGTCCGGGGTCTGCGCCCGCATACAATGTGGCGTGATAACGCTGAAACAGCCTAACAGCAAGAGGAATTTCAGCAGCATGTTTTTCTTCATGAATTTATATATTAGAGGTAACAATTTGGATGTCCGGCATTGTTGACCGGACATCCAATTCAGGTTATGCGTAAATGCATCCGTAGCTCGTTTACTTGTAGCGTTTCGCCTTTCCGCGGCCTTTGTTACGACCTTTTTTCTTGCTTTTTTCCACCACCGGTTTGGCAGCCTTGGGCGGTGCAATGTGTTTGGCCGACACCTCAGCCTCGTCCGACACAAGGGCAAAGTCGAGTTGGCGTCGTTCCAGGTTGGCACGTTCCACGCGGATACGCACCTTGTCGCCCAATCCGTAGCGTTTGCGGAAGCGGCGACCCACCAGGCAGAAGTTGCGTTCGTCGAACTCGTAGTAATCGTCGAGCAGCATGCGCAGCGGAATCATGCCCTCGCACTTGCTCTCGTCCACTTCGACATACAGGCCAAACTCTGTCACACCGCTCACCGTGCCGTCAAATTCCTGTCCGATGCGGTCGGCCATGAACTCCACCTGCTTGTATTTAATGCTGGCGCGTTCGGCCGTAGCTGCCAGTTGCTCCATGTTCGAAGCGTGTTCGCACAGTTCCTCGTATTTCGTAGCATTCACCGAGCGTCCGCCCTGTTCGTAGCGCGTGAGCAGTCGGTGAACCAGCGTATCGGGGTAGCGGCGAATGGGCGAAGTGAAGTGGGTGTAATACTGGAACATCAATCCGTAGTGGCCAATGTTGTGAATGCTGTAGCGCGCCTTCATCATGGCACGCAGCGCCACCATTTCGACCACGTTTTCTTCCTTCTTTCCCTTCACATCGCTGAGCAAGCGGTTCAGGCTCTTCGACACTTCGGTCTTCGTGCCTTCCGTGCGTATTTTGTAGCCGAAGCGAGCAATGAAGGCACTGAGTTTCTCCATTTTTTCGGGGTCGGGCACATCGTGAATACGGTAAGGAAATACCTTCGGCTTGCGTCCCTTGGGCACAATGGCTATTTTGGCTGCCACGCTGCGGTTGGCCAGCAGCATAAACTCTTCGATGAGTTTGTTGGCATCCTTAGCCACTTTGACGTAGGTCGAAATGGGGTGTCCCTTCTCGTCCACCTCAAAGCGCACCTCGGCGCGGTCAAAGGCCACCGATCCGTTTTTGAAACGCTGTGCGCGCAGAGTCTTGGCAATGCGGTTCCGCAC
>FR901793.1:11635-31419 GCA_000437675.1 Prevotella sp. CAG:891 | reverse complement strand
GGTTCAGCACAATGAGTTCGGCGGCATAGTCGCCTTCGGGTGCCGTGCCTTCGGGCAATGCTTCGGGATGGTCGCCGGGCAATGCCAAATCCTCCTCCGATGCCTCGCCATTGCGTTCCAGAATGTACTGCACCTCTTCGTAAGTGAAGCGGCGGTTCGAGCGTATCACCGTGTGGGCCAGGTGCCACGAAAGCACTTCGCCCTTTTCGTTCATGCGGAAAATAGCCGAATATGCCAGTTTTTCTTCGTCGGGGCGGAGTGAGCAGATAAAGTTACACAGGCGTTCGGGCAGCATGGGTATGGTGCGGTCAACGAGGTAAACACTCGTGGCGCGGCGTTCGGCTTCCTTGTCGATGATGTCGCCTTCCTTCACATAGTGGCTCACGTCGGCAATGTGCACACCGATTTCCCACACCGTTTTGTCAATTTGACGGATAGACAGGGCATCGTCGAAGTCCTTGGCGTCGTGCGGGTCGATGGTAAAGGTGGTTACATCGCGAAAATCCTCGCGTCGGGCAATTTCCTCGGGGGTAATGTCGGGCGAGAGTGCCTCGGCTGCTTTTTCCACCTTTTCGGGATATTTATAGGGCAGTCCGTACTGTGCCAGTATGGCGTGCATTTCGGCATTGTTTTCGCCTTGTTTGCCCAGAATGTCTACAACCTTACCGATGGGGCTTTTCGAATCGGTGGGCCATTCGGTAATTTTCACCACCACTTTGTCGCCATTTTCGGCTCCTTTAAGTTTATCTTTCGGAATAAAGATGTCAGTGGCCAGCGAGCGGCTTTCGGTAATGAGGAAACCATAGCCTCGCTCCACCTGCAGCTGTCCGACAAAGATGTCGTTGGCGCGGCTCAGAATTTCGGTTACTTCGGCCTCGCGGGTATGTCCTGAGCGTCGTGCCAGCATGGTCACGCGCACGCGGTCGCCATCGAGTGCATGGAGCGAATTGCGTTCACACACCAGGATGCTCTTTCCGCCATCGTCGGGCAGGAAGGAGTTTCGTCCGTTACGTTTACGCACAAAGGTTCCCTCCATCACGTTCGAGCGCACGGCGTTGCGGTAATTGCCGTTTCCGTCGGTCGACAGGTAATCGTCGAGCGTCAGGTCGGTCAAGCTGTCGAGCACCACCATTTTGGCGGGGTGTGTGGTGGCGTGAAATTGCTGGAATATATCGGTTACGTTCAGTTCGCGTTCAGGCTCGGCATTAAACAGGTCCATGAGTTTTTGCATCACGGCTTTTTTCTTCAAGCGTCCGCCTGCCTTGTTTTTTTCTTTTCGTCCCATTGTCATTGTTGGGTTTATAGGGTTAGCTTCCGAGGCTTCCTTGCAGGGTATGAATGCTTTGCAAGGTGTTAATCTGCCTCTACTTTCATACAAAGTAACGGCTTTTTTCGGAGATTTGGGAGGCAATTAATATATAATAACGCACGCAACCTACATTTTCTTTGTACTTTTGACCCGTTTAATTAGCCGTTTCTTTGGCAAAATTCCGGCAAGCTATTCATTTACGGGCCGGTATTCTTGTTTTTTTTCATACTTATCCGAATTATGTTCAGAACCTATATCGTTTGGCTTTTCATGCTCATGGCCTTGCCACTTGCTGCGCAAAAACCGGAGGCCAAGGCCGACTCGGCGCAGGTCGAGGACACCGAAGTGCCCATCATGATGCAGGTGGGCGAAACTAAGTACCACGGACAAACCATTCCGCATATTCTTTTCCCCACATTGCCCAAATATGCGCCGATGCAGTTTAAAAACGAGCGTGAACAGCAACGCTACAATCGCTTGGTCTACAACGTGAAAAAGGTGCTTCCCTGGGCGAAACTCGCCAAACTGACACTGGTCGAAACGCACGACTATCTGGAAACACTGCCCGACAAAAAGGCGCGCGATGCGCACATGCGAATGGTCGAGGCGGGACTGAAAAAGCAATATGGGCCGGCACTGAAAAAGCTGACGCGTTCGCAGGGCAAACTGCTGCTGAAACTCATCGACCGCGAATGTAACCAAACGGGCTACCACATTGCCAAGGCATTTATGGGGTCATTCAAGGCCAACTTATATCAGGGCATCGCGGTGCTCTTTGGCAACAGCCTCAACAAGAAATACGACCCTGAGGGCGACGACCGCTACACCGAACGGGTGGTGCGTATGGTCGAAGCGGGTATCATTTAACATCCAAGGAGTAGGTTCACAGCCTACTCTTTTTTTTGCCTTTTTTCGTCTGCATTTCGCCTTGCACTATCTTTTAATAAGATAGGAGGCGGCTCGGCACTGGCCACCGAAAACTTACGTTTTCGCTTGCCAGTGCGCTCGCCTTTCACTATCTTTGCACCCGAATTGCGGTTCGGCCTCCACCCCAAAACGAGGCCGCTAAGAGGGAAGGCCGTGTAAATCGGCCGCAGTACCCGCTGCTGTAAGCCCAATTTTTGCTTAATCTGTTCATGCCACTGACTCATTAGCTCATAGTTGGGAAGGCTGATTAAGCTGGGCGAGCCAGAATACCTGCCGCATAGCCGACTGCTTGCGCATTGCTCCCGGGAACTTTGGGGCTTTCACAAGCCATGAGAATAATTTAATCTGTAAATCTTTATTCAAAGTCGAGCTTCAACAAACCTACCGACGAAAACCGTTCAGAGCTACATCAAGTCGGTTTTCTTTACTTTACGAAAACTATTTTACTTTCCAAAACTAAGAATGTGAGATAACGCCAGTACGTTTGCTGCATTCACCGGATGCCGGTAAAAACCGGGGGCACTGATTTTGTCCCTCAACTTGTTGCGCCCTTTTACGCAAAACACTTCGCAACAAACTTACGACATACAAGATATATATAACCATTTACACTTATGATTACTGCAAACTTCAACATCACCAAACGCGACGGATCTACCGAACGCTTTTCTATCGAGAAAATTAAGAATGCCTTGGACAAGGCTTTCCGCTCGCAACATGTCAACATCGATGCCGAGGGCATGAACAATCTGGTTAAACGCCTGAACATCAGCGAGGGCATGACTGTTGAAGAAATTCAGAATCAAGTGGAAGTGGCACTGATGGCCGAACAGTACTTCAGCGTGGCCAAGGCCTTCATGCTTTACCGCAAAGAGCACGAGACCGACCGCGAAACAGCCGACAAGCTGCGTTTCCTCATCAATTACTGCAATTCGGCCAATCCGGCCAGTGGTTCGAAGTACGATGCCAACGCCAATGTCGAAAACAAAAACATTGCCACACTCATCGGCGAACTGCCCAAACAGGGATTCATACGCCTGAACCGCCGACTGCTCTGCGACCGCATCAAGAATATGTATGGCAAACAGCTGGCCGACCGCTACCTGTACTTGCTCAACAATCACTACATTTACAAGAACGATGAAACTTCGCTGGCCAACTACTGTGCTTCGATTACCATGTACCCTTGGTTGCTCAACGGCACCAAGGAAATTGGCGGAAACTCTACGGCACCGACAAACCTGAAATCGTTCTGCGGCGGATTCGTCAACATGGTGTTCATGGTGTCGTCCATGCTTTCAGGTGCTTGCGCCACGCCCGAATTCCTGATGTACATGAGCCACTTCATCGAATCGGAATACGGCCAAGACTACTACACGCACCCCGAACGCGTAGTCGACCTTTCGTCGCGTCAGCGCACCATCGACAAGGTAATTACCGACTGCTTCGAACAAATCGTCTACTCCATCAACCAGCCCACGGGCGCACGCAACTTCCAGTCAGTGTTCTGGAACATTTCGTACTACGATAAGTTCTACTTCGACAGCATTTTCGGCGAATTCCGTTTCCCCGACGGTTCGCGTCCGTCATGGCCTGCGCTCGACTGGCTGCAACGTCGCTTCATGCGTTGGTTCAATCAGGAGCGCACCAAGGCCGTGCTCACCTTCCCGGTTGAAACCATGGCACTGCTTTCGAAAGACGGCGATGTGCTCGACAAGGAATATGCCGACTTCACGGCACAGATGTATGCCGAGGGTCACAGCTTCTTCACCTACATGAGCGACAACGCCGACTCGCTGGCTTCGTGCTGCCGCCTGCGCAACGAAATTCAGGACAACGGCTTCAGCTACACCCTCGGTGCAGGCGGTGTGTCGACGGGCTCAAAGTCGGTACTCACGGTCAACCGGAACCGCTGCGTACAGCAGGCCACGCGCGAAGGACGCCCCTATACCGACTTCCTGACCGAAATCATCGACCTCATGCACAAGGTGCAGCTGGCCTACAACGAAAACCTGAAAGATATGCTCAACAAGGGCATGCTTCCGCTCTTCGATGCCGGCTACATCAACATCAAGCGTCAGTATCTCACCATCGGTGTGAACGGCATGGTCGAAGCGGCCGAGAGTCTGGGAATCACCATCAGCGACAATACGGAGTACGAACAGTTTGTCGGCAACATCCTGGGCCTCATCGAACACTACAACCGCCAGTACCGCACGAAGGAGGTGATGTTCAACTGCGAAATGATTCCGGCCGAAAACGTGGGTGTGAAGCACGCACGCTGGGACCGCGAGGATGGCTACTACGTGCCGCGCGACTGCTACAACTCGTACTTCTATGTGGTCGAGGACGAGCAAACCGACATCATCGAAAAGTTCCGCCTGCACGGACGTCGCTTCATTGAGCACCTCACGGGTGGTTCGGCACTGCACATGAACCTCGACGAACACCTTTCGGCACCGCAATACCGACAACTGCTCCGCATTGCAGCCAAGGAAGGATGCAACTACTTTACGTTCAACATTCCGAACACGCTGTGCAACGACTGCGGCCACATCGACAAGCACCACTTGCGCGAATGTCCGCATTGCCACTCAACGAACCTCGACTACCTGACGCGCATCATCGGCTACCTAAAGCGTGTGTCGAACTTCTCGCTCGACCGCCAGAAGGAGGCTTCGCGCCGTTACTATCAAAAGGTGGATGCCTAACAGGCTATTCCTTTCCACCTGCTTACCACACACTCAAAAAATCAAGGCTGATTATGCTTAAATACGTAAACCACGACATCGTGTTTCAGGAATTTCCCGACGAAGTGACGCTGGCCATCAACCTCTCGTGCTGTCCGAATGGCTGCACAGGTTGCCACAGTGCCTATCTGCGCGGCGATGTGGGCGAGGAACTGACCCTGCAAAGGCTTGAGGCGCTCATCGAATCGTATGCCGGCGAAATTACCTGCGTGGCGCTCATGGGGGGCGACAACGACCCGCAAACTGTGGCGTCGCACCTGCAGTATGTGCGCCGACACTTCGACCGCCGCTACAAAACGGGCTGGTACTCGGGACGCACGCAGCTACCCGAATCCGCTGTGTTGCAATCGGCCTTTAATTATGTAAAGTTAGGGCCCTACCGTCCGCAATGCGGGCCGCTCAGTTCGCCCGACACGAACCAGCGCTTTTACAAAGTGCTGCCCGACGGTTCGCTCGACGACCTTACCTTCCGCTTTCAAAAGCGCCGGTAAACCTTTCGTACTTTACTTTTCAATATTAAAAAAAGCCTGCCTTCCCGGTACTGCCCGGGATGGCAGGCTTTTTTGTGCATCAATGCACATGGAGCAAGTTCCTATAACAAATATCATTTTACATCATCAAACATTCTATTTTAAAACAGATTGTTATGCTTTACAACATAAATACATACATTTAACACAATTATATTTACATTTCGCTAAAAATGATAATATATTTGCAACTGAAAAACATTTACTTGCTTCCCAAAAACCTTACAGCATGAAAAAAAAATTACAACCATTGCGAATATACTTATCATTACCTTTTAATAAGTCTGCACCATGAGTTTCAGAGATTTCTTATTCTACTTTGTCCTAAATCCTTTGATTGTAGGAATTCTTGCTCCTCCTTTAGCCAAACGGCTGAACCGACTCTTAGATCGCATCATCAGTAAAAAAAGGCATAAAGTACAAGAGTAAAACGTGACCCAAACAAGAAGTGAATATACGCGAAATTCCTAAGCGTATTCAACAATGGGCAGTTGATGAAAATCAAACTACCTAAAAATCTTCCTTACTCAAAGTTCCGTATCCGCCCTATATTCCGTCAATACAGCAAAGGCTTTAACTGATTATACGAGTCAGCTAAAGCCTTTTGCTTGTAAAGCTGTTGTTCGGAAATCTCTTTTTACATTTGAATGGCAGGATTGTACCGCAGTTGTTTGTGCTGTGCCCATATCTGTGCAAGCCCAATGCTGAGCCATTCCAAATTACTTTCACTACTTGAACCCGGATATCACCGACATTCGCCATTGCGTAGCAACGCTGTAATGCGTGCGCGGCAGTCTTAAAATTCGTCATTGTGGGGCAATAAACGCAAAACAAACGGATTGGCCGGTTGGGCGGAGAGCGGACGAAACTGCGAGCCGTAGTTCTTCGTTTTCGAATTTTTCTGAAAGTGCTGATTTTCAGCAATTCCGAGATTCTCAGAAATAATTCAAAGATTTTGCAAACTAGCTCGGAACTAATTTCAACAAGCTCGGAACTAATTCGAACTAGCACGGAACTAATTTCAACAAGCGCGGAACTAATTCGAACAAGCACGGCATTATTGGGACAAAGGGGGCTGAATGGGACTGAAAGGCACCGATAAGGACTGCGAAAAAGGCTTTGAAAATTAACCACATTTCACCTTTCTGGAGAAGTATGCATTACACCTGCACACAAGGTGTTTGGAGGGCAAACAGCTGTTGGAATGATTGAAAACCGAACATATTGTTTTGACTGCCTGCCGAAATGATATACCTTTGCACCGTCTAAACTATTGCCACGTATGAAACTCTATTATGCCGTACAGCATTTCCTCACCGGAAAGTTTGTACACTACTTTGTGCTGTTTTTCATCACCCTATCCATAGCAGCCGTCATGGGCACCTCGTTCGAAAGTCTGGCCCCGTTCCGCGTCGAATTGTTCACCATCACCTACATATCGTCGTTTGTATTTTTGCTTGAATTTGCCGCGCGCATTTTTGCCGCCCCTTCGCTTCACCCCACCCTGCGCAAGGGCAAGGCCCGGCTGAAGTATCTGTTTTCGTTCTACGGCTTTGTCGACTTTGTAGCCATACTTCCCTGCGTACTTTCGTACTTTTACTGGAACACGCCGACGGTTCACATCATTGTTTTGCCCTACATTTTCATCATTTTCAAGCTCATTCGCCACTCCCAGTCGTTTCAGCTCATTGGGCGTGCCCTATCGTCGGTTCGCGACGAACTCACCACGGCCTACACCGCCTGCTTCATCATGGTGTGCTTTTCGGCCATACTGATGTACTACATTGAGCGCGACGCACAGCCCGACGTGTTCAAAAATGTGGGCGACAGCCTTTGGTGGGCCATCGTGGCCTTTACGACGGTGGGATACGGCGACATTTACCCCATTACGCCGCTTGGCAAACTGCTCAGTTGCATCATCAGCCTCATCGGCATTGCCATGATTGCCATTCCCACGGGTATCATCAGTTCGGCCTTTATCAACATTATCCAGAAAAAGCAAAAAGCCGCCGAGGACAAGCGAAACAAAGCGGAACAACAAATGGCGGCAAATGAACTCTCGAAAAAAACGGATGGCAAAGCAAATTGACAAAATTTAGATGCTGAATATTTCATTTTTTCGCTAATTTGTTTGACCTTTGCCAAATATGCAGGTGCTGACCCTTGTGTTCAGCATTCACCTGAAAGTTATTTTAAATGAAGTCGTCTAAACTTTTCTGACGAAGATTTGATTTGGAGATTCATCTCTTCTAAATTCAATCTTCACCTTTCTTTTTGGCCATTCTTTAACCTTTCATCAGTCGTGTAGCTCGCTACACTCCTTCTTCAAGGCCCAAAAACGCCTCAAAAATTAAGGCAAATCTTGAATTTCATAAAAGTTCAGACGACTTCAATTTTCAAACAGTTTCTCAAAATCAGACCCTTACTAAAATCAGCCCCGACACACACATGATGAACTGGCAACAACTCATATCGTCCAAACGATTGGGCAAGGAAAACAAGCCCGCACGGCTCGAAGAACGACGCACGGAGTTTCAACGCGACTTCGACCGACTGATATTTTCGGCCCCGTTCCGCCGTTTGCAAAACAAGACCCAAGTGTTTCCGCTGCCCGGCAGCGTGTTCGTGCATAACCGACTGACACACAGTCTCGAAGTGTCGAGCGTGGGACGTTCGCTCGGAACAGACGTGAGCCGCGAACTCATTGCCCGACACCCCGAACTGGAACATACCGAAATGACGAGCATGGGGGCCATTGTCAGTGCGGCCTGCCTGGCTCACGACATGGGGAATCCGCCCTTCGGACACTCGGGCGAAAAGGCCATACGCACGTATTTCAGCGAAGGTAAGGGCCGAAGGCTGCGCGAACTCGTTACGCCCGACGGCAAAGAACTGTCGGAGGCTGAATGGATGGACATGACGCGCTTCGACGGTAACGCCAATACCTTCCGCCTGCTCACGCACCAGTTTAACGCAAGGCGGCGCGGCGGATTTGTGATGACTTATGCCACACTGGCCTCGATTGTGAAATATCCCTACGGCTCCGACCGCGCCCTGCGCAAACCGAAATTCGGCTATTTCGAGGCTGAACGGCTTACTTACCTGCACATTGCCGAGAGTTTGGGCATTGCCTGCCTGGACGAAAGCCCCGATGGCTCCATGCGCCATGCACGCCATCCGCTGGTTTACCTGGTGGAAGCGGCCGACGACATTTGCTACGAGGTAATGGACATTGAAGATGCACACAAACTCCGCATCCTCAGCGACGAACAGACGATGGACCTTTTTCTGGCCTTTTTCGACGAGGAGGAACGCCGGCGGCTGCGCAACCTTTACCAGGCTGACACCGACATCGACGACCAGATTGTTTACTACCGTTCCTGCGTAATCAATGCCCTTGAGCGTGCTTGCGTCAGGGTGTTTGTCGACAATGAGGAGGCCATTCTTGAGGGCACTTTCCGCGGTTCGCTCATCGACCATCTGCCTTCGCTGCTGCGCGATGCTTACAGGCGCTGTGTGGATGTGGCGCAAAACCACATTTACCGCTGCAAAGAGGTGACTAACGTCGATTTGGCCGGTTACCACATCATCTACACCCTACTCGAACTCATGACCGATGCCGTGATGGAGCCCGAAAAGGCTTATTCGGGTTTGCTACTGGCGCAAGTGCCCAGCCAGTACGAGGTGCGCGACCCGCGCATAGGCACCCGCCTCATGGCTGTACTCGACTACCTTTCGGGCATGACAGACGTTTATGCCCTCGACCTTTACCGCAAAATCAACGGACACTCGCTGCCTAGCGTCTGATTCGGTCAGCAGCGTTCAGAGCAAAACCGTCAGCGACCGTGAAGTATTGACCATCAGGATGAAAGCATTTTCCTGTTTTTACGAAAGTACAACTCAACTAAAACATAAGGAATTACCGATTCTTATCCCCACACATGGGTGCTTAAGTTGTCAATTTGGCTCTTAAGCACCTTTTTTCATATATAAAAAATGCGATTTTCTTTGCCTTTCGCATAGCTTGCAGTAATTTTGCACCTATAAATAGGTATTAGATGCAATGCAGGTGCAATCCTAACAGCGCCTGCTACAAGATTATTTTTTTTATGCAAGACATTCGTAACATTGCCATCATTGCTCACGTTGACCACGGAAAAACGACGCTCGTCGACAAAATGCTGCTGGCAGGAAATTTGTTCCGCAAAAACCAAAACGCTGGTGAACTTATTCTGGATAACAACGATTTGGAGCGCGAGCGCGGCATAACCATCCTTTCAAAAAACGTATCCATTCGCTATAAAGATGTGAAAATCAACGTCATCGACACGCCGGGACACTCCGACTTCGGTGGCGAGGTGGAACGTGTGCTCAACATGGCCGATGGCTGCATTCTGCTCGTCGATGCTTTTGAGGGCCCCATGCCCCAAACGCGCTTTGTCTTGCAAAAAGCACTCGAAATCGGACTGAAACCCATCGTGGTGGTGAACAAGGTGGATAAACCGAACTGCCGCCCCGAAGAGGTGTACGAAATGGTGTTCGACCTGATGTGCGACCTCAATGCTACCGAGGATCAGCTCGACTTCCCGGTGGTGTATGGTTCGGCCAAGAATAACTGGATGGGCGAGGACTACAACACGCCTACCGACAATATTAACTACCTGCTCGACAAAATTATCGAGGTGATTCCGGCTCCCAAACAGCTGGAGGGTACGCCGCAGATGCTCATTACTTCGCTCGACTATTCAAACTACACCGGACGTATCGCTGTGGGTCGCGTTCACCGTGGCACCATTACCGAGGGCATGAAGTGTACGATTGCTCACCGCGATGGTACGTTCGAAAAAACGCAAATCAAGGAGGTACACACTTTCGAGGGTATGGGCCGTCAGAAGACTCAGTCTGTGTCGTCGGGCGACATCTGTGCGGTGGTAGGTCTTGATAACTTTGAAATCGGCGATACTATCTGCGATTTCGAAAACCCCGAACCGCTGCCCACCATTGCCATCGACGAACCGACCATGTCGATGCTCTTTGCCATCAACGATTCGCCGTTCTTCGGCAAGGAAGGTAAGTTCTGCACTTCGCGCCACATCAACGACCGACTCGAAAAGGAACTCGAAAAGGACTTGGCACTGCGCGTGAAGCGTAACGACACGGGCGATAGCTGGATTGTGAGCGGACGTGGTGTGCTGCACCTGTCAATCCTTGTCGAAACCATGCGCCGCGAGGGCTACGAACTGCAAGTGGGACAGCCGCAGGTTATCTACAAAGAAATCGACGGACAAAAATGCGAACCCATTGAGGAACTGACCATCAACGTGCCCGAAGAATTTGCTTCGAAAATGATTGACATGGTAACGCGACGCAAGGGCGAAATGACTTCGATGCAGAACCTTGGCGAACGTATCGACATTGAATTCGACATTCCTTCGCGCGGTATCATCGGTTTGCGTACGAATGTGCTCACGGCTTCGCAGGGCGAGGCTATCATGGCGCACCGCTTCAAGGATTACCAGCCTTACAAGGGCGACATTCAGCGCCGTCTGAATGGTTCGATGATTTCGCTGGAATCGGGCACGGCTTTTGCCTATGCCATCGACCACTTGCAGGATCGCGGTCGCTTCTTCATCAATCCGCAGGACGAAGTGTATGCCGGACAGGTGGTGGGCGAACATGTTCACGACAATGACCTCGTGGTGAACGTAACGAAGGCCAAACAGCTGACGAACATGCGTGCCTCGGGTGCCGACGACAAAGCTCGCATCATTCCGCCTGTTATCTTCTCGCTCGAAGAGGCGCTCGAATATATCAAGGAGGATGAATACGTGGAGGTAACGCCCAAGTCAATGCGTATGCGTAAAATCATTCTCGACCACTTGGCTCGTAAGCGTGCCGGTCGCGATTAACCCTTAGAAGAAGGGTGGTTCTCCAAAAAACGCTGATGGTTAGAACCACGCTCACACATACAAAAATCCCCGAAGTTACGGTTTTGAAGCCGGACTTCGGGGATTTTTGTATCCAAAATTCATGATTTGTTACAGGAAACGGCGGCTGAGGTATTTCACCGGATACCACACGCTGAACATACCCACCACGACTACGGTGACAAACACCAGGGCTACGTCGGCAAAATGTATGCTCACGGGGTAGGCATCGACAATGAAACTGCCGGCCGAACCGCCCAGCTTGATTAAGCCGAACTGCTGCTGAAGCACGCACAAACCTACGCCGAGCAGGGTGCCGAGCAGGGCGCCAAGCAGGGCTATGAAGCGTCCTTCAAACAGGAAGATGCGGAATATCAGATGGTCGGAGGCGCCAAGGTGACGCAGTGTCTGCACGTCGTCGCGCTTGTCGATAATGAGCATCGACACAGACCCTACAATGTTGAAGCAGGCTATGATGAGGATGAAGGTGAGAAAAAGATAGGCTATGATTTTCTCAATGTTCATGACCTTAAACATTTCGGGCTGCTGCTCCAACTGGTCGAGCACGCGGAAGTCGGGGCCGAGCTTTTGCTGCAACTCTTGCTTTACCTGCTGCACGTCGGCTTCGGGTTTGAGCTTCAGTTCGAGCGAGGTGATGCGACCGGGCTGCTCAAAGAGCGACTGGGCAAAGCTGAGCGACGATAGCATGTAGTTTTCATCGTATTTGCGCTGGTTCACGTCGAAGCAGACATTGGGCGCAGTGAGGTCGCCCGTTTGTATGCTTTCGGTGGGACGCGCCAGGTTCAGCCTTTCGCCTTTGCGCGGGGCGCAAATTTGCAGCGTACCGTAATTGATGCCGCCCATTGATGCCGCCAGGCCGATGCCGGGTATGCCGTAGTCGACGCCCGAATTGTGCAGGCGGTAGGAACCGTTGCCGTAAAGGATGGAGCGTATGCCGGTGACTTCGGCATAGTGGTCGTCAACTCCTTTCAGGGTGATGACAACGGGGCGGCCGGTGTAAAGTATCATGGCGTTGTCTTCAAGACAGAATGAGGCTGCAGCTACGCCGGGATGCAGGCGTACGGTGCGCAGGCGTTCGTCGGACTCGGAGGCAAACTTGTCGTGTGCCGGCACAATTTCGATTTGCGGGTCGAAGGCGGTGTAGAGCGAACCGATGAGGTCGCGGAAACCGCTGAACACAGCCAACGTACACAGCAGGGCTGCTGTGCCGAAGGCTACACCCAGCACCGATATGGCCGACACAATGTTGATGGCACCCACCTTTTTCTTTGAAAACAGGTAGCGCCCGGCCATAAAGAACGGCAAACGGTAGAGCTTACTCATTGCCCTCGGGAGTTTCGGCCGACGAAGTGGTGCCTTTCAGGAGCTGGTCGATGTGGTCGAGATAGTCGAGCGAATCGTCGAGGAAGAACTTTAAATCGGGAATAATGCGCAACTGGTGACGTACGCGCGTGCCGAGTTCATAACGAATTTGGCGGGCGTTGTCGTTGATGTTTTTCAGAATTTCAGCAGCACGTTCCGAAGGGAATACGCTCAAATAACCTCGCGCAATGCTGAGGTCGGGGCTGATGCGCACGGCACTTACCGAAACAAGTACGCCGTGAGTGCCTTGGGTTTGTTTCTGAAAAATGTCGCTCAGTTCTTTCTGAATGAGGCGCGATATTTTTTGTTGTCTGGTTGTTTCCATAAATAATTAAAATAAAAAGTAGGAGATAAAAAAATAAGAGTTTACTATTGAAGCGGAGCTGTGGCAGCTTCAAGCCATTGGCGCGTGTCGGCTGAGGGAATCAGGGGCATCAGCACGCTGCGCACTCGTTCGTGGTAGACATTGATTTGCGCCACTTCGACGGGCGTGAGCATTTCGCGACAAACGGGGCGCAGGTCGTAAGGACAGAGCGTCAGCGTTTCGAAAGCGCAAAATTCGCCAAAGGCGGTGGTGCGGCTCGGCACGCAGGCCAGCACGTTTTCGATGCGCACACCGAAACGTCCTTCGACGTAGACGCCCGGTTCGTTCGTGACAACCATGCCGGGACGGAAGGGAATCAGGGTGCAGTCGCGCAGGTTTTTGCGAATTTGGTGCGGCCCTTCGTGTACGCAAAGGTGCGAACCTACACCGTGACCGGTGCCGTGACCAAAGTCGTAGCCTTCGGCCCAGATGTCGGCACGGGCGGCTGTGTCGAGCTGCAAACCGGTGGTGCCAAGGGGGAATTGCAGGCGCGACAGGGCCAGGTGACCCTTCAGCACGGCGGTGTAGACGCGGCGTTCCTCGTCGGTAAGAGGACCAAGGGCAATGGTGCGCGTAATGTCGGTGGTTCCGCAGTTGTATTGCGCGCCACTGTCGAGCAGCAGCAGGCCGCGCGGTTCCAGGCGGGCAGCCGTTTCGGGTGTGGCTTCGTAGTGAACGATGGCGCCGTGAGGGCCGTAGCCGGCAATGGTGGCGAAACTGAGTTCGCTGTAACCGGGCTGAGCGGCGCGGAAGGCGGTGAGGCGTTCGTCGACGGTGACTTCAGTTACCGCCTCATCGTGCTGCATGGCTTCGTCGAGCCAGTGCAGGAATTGCACCATAGCCACACCGTCGTGCGTCATGGCATCGCGGAAACCTTGCAGCTCGGCCTCGTTCTTTTCGGCACGCATGGCAGCCACGGGCGAGGGGGTGTGTACATCGCCTTTGGCACGCAGCAGGCAGGGCGCGGTGTTGAAGTCGTAGTGTTTGGGGCGGTCAATCAGGGCAAGCGGCGAACCGTAGAGCACGCAGCTTACGCCGGCTTCAGCCAAAAGGGCGCGGGCGGCCGGGGTGATGGTTTCGAGGTGCGTCATGAGCACAAAACGACGCGATTCGGCAAAGTAGACGAGGTAGGCCACGAACACGGGGTTGTAAGGCACATCGCTGCCGCGCAAATTCAGCAGCCAGGCTATTTCGCCCAGGTCGTTGAATATGTAGTCGCGGTGTTGCGCCTCGGGGCCCAGCAGTTCGAGCACACGGCTGAGTTTTTCGCTCACGCTCAGTCCCACATAGCGTTCGTCCTGCACGTCGATAATGCCCATGGGCAGTGCGGGGCGGTCGGTCCAAAGGTCGTTGAAGGCATCGCCGTTCGTATCGACCTTCAGGCCCAGTCCGGTCAGTTCGTCGGCCATGCCCACGGTGAGCATATCGGCCGGACATCCCACCACTTCGTTATCGCGGAGTTTGGCCTGGAGCCACTGTCCGGGTGCGGGCACGCCGTCCTCGCCTTCGCGCATCAGCGCAAAGGGTGTGCCGCTCAGTTCGTCGGCAGCTTGCAAAAAGTAGCGCGAATCGGTCCAGAGGGCCGCTTCGGTTTGCGTCACCACAGCCAAACCGGCCGAACCGGTGAATCCCGTGAGCCATTCACGGCAGTTCCAGTGGGCAGGAATGTATTCGTCGTTGTGAGGATCGGCGGTGGGAATGAGGTAAGCACTGATGCCGCGGCTGCGCATCCACCGACGCAGGGCGGCCACACGTTCGTTGATATTCATGGTGGGAAAGTGTTTAAAAACAACAAAGCAGGCGCGACCATTCTGCACGAATGCCTAACGGTTGCACCTGTGTGTGTGTTTAGGGAATCGGAGGTTGTTGATAAGTAGCAGCTTCTTAATGTGCCTCCTTATTTGCTGAGTTCGAGCATGCGTTCAATCGGCTTGATAGCAGCCTTGGCCACTTCCTCGGGCACTTCAATGGTAGGCCACTCGTTGAGGAGCGTGTTGTAAACCTTTTGCAGCGTACACAAGCGCATGAAGTTGCACTCGTTGCAAGCGCAGGTGCTGTCTTCGGGAGGCACGGGAATAAATTCCTTGTCGGGGCAGCTTTTGCGCATTTCGTGCAGAATACCGCTTTCAGTAGCTACCAGGAAGGTACTCGTTTCGGCTTGGCGCGCATAGTTGAGCAGCGCAGCGGTTGAACCCACGACGTCGGCCAGCTTCACCACAGCACCGCGACATTCGGGGTGAACCAGCACCTTGGCATCGGGATATTGGCGTTTCAGTTCCACGATTTTTTCAACCGAGAAACGTTCGTGAACATGGCACGCACCGTCCCACAGCAGCATTTCGCGTCCGGTTACGCTGTTCAGGTAGCTGCCCAGATTACGGTCGGGACCGAAAATGAGTTTGGCATCGGCCGGAAAACTGTCTACGATTTTGCGGGCATTTCCCGAAGTTACCACCACATCGGTCAAAGCCTTGACGGCGGCCGAGGTGTTGACGTAGGAAATCACCGTGTGGTCGGGATGGCTTTCGACAAAAGCCTTGAACGCATCGGCCTGGCAACTTTCGGCCAGCGAGCAGGTGGCGTTGAGGTCGGGCACCAGCACCTTTTTGTCGAGGCAAAGAATTTTGTTCGTTTCGCCCATGAAATGCACGCCGCACATCACGATGATGTCGGCATCGGTTTTGGCAGCTTGCTGTGCCAGTCCGAGGCTATCGCCCACATAGTCGGCAATGTCCTGAATTTCGCCTTCGGTGTAGTAATGCGCCAGAATGATGGCATTTTTTTCTTGGCAAAGGCGTCGGATTTCGGCCTTCACATCTATATGGGCAGGTAAGGGCTCGTCGACGTAGCCCTTCTCCTTCCACGTTTGTTTCACTTCTGTCATAAACGTTGCTTTTGTTGCTATCGCAAAAGTAGGAAAAAAACGCGAATTGTCGGGCTATTTCGCCCGAAAATGGGCGCATTGACGAGCGGTAACGCGCTTGCCGGGGTTTAGTGCGCGTTGCGCGGCAGGTGTTCGAGTATTTGCTGACGCAGAAAGGAGCGGTCGATATGGGTGTAAAGTTGGGTAGTGGCAATGCTTTCGTGCCCCAGCATGGCCTGTATGGCGCGCAGGTTGGCCCCGCCTTCGAGCAAGTGGGTGGCAAAGGTGTGGCGCAGGGTGTGTGGCGAAATTTTTTTGTTGATGCCGGCGCGTTCAGCATACACTTGCAAATTGTGGAACACGGTGATGCGCGACAAATGTTTTCCGCGACGGTGCGACACGAACACGTAGTCCTCCTCGCCGGGCTTTGCCTCGATATGGCAGCGGTCGGCAAACCAGAGTTCCAGCTCGGTAATGGCCTGCGGCGAAACGGGCACAAAACGCTGTTTCGAACCCTTGCCCGTGACACGCATAAAGCCCTCGTCGAGAAACAAGTCGCTGATTTTCAGCGCGCAGAGTTCGCTCACCCGCAGTCCGCAGCTGTAAAGCACCTCGATGATGGCGCTGTCGCGCTGCCCCTCGGCTTGCGACAGGTCGATAGCCGCTTTCAGGCGTTCCACTTCGTCGAGCGTCAGCACCTCGGGCAAATGTTCGGGTTTGCGCGGCGACTCGAGCAGCTCGGTGGGGTCGTCCTCGATGTAGCCTTCGTTGAGCAGAAAATCGTAATACGAGCGCACCCCCGACAAGATGCGTGCAATGGAGGTAACGGCGATGCCCAAATCGTAAAGCGAGGCCGCAAAACCGTGTAAATCGGCCAGTGTAACGCGACACGGATCAATGTGTTCGTCGGTCAGATATTGCAACAATTTGCTCACGTCCTGCACGTATGCAGCGCAGGTATTGGCCGAAAGTCCTTTTTCAAGCAGCAGATAACTGCGATATTTGTTGATGGTCAAGGTGGTGGAATGATAAATATTGAGTAAATTTGCGGTCGTAATACTTCACTTTGCCGCTTTAAGTAGATATTCTATAATTGGCGAAGCCATACAAGCACCTACTTTTGCCCTGTTTGCCTTTGTGGCAGGCAAGATTCTGCAAAGTTAAAACTATTGCGCCAATGGTTCGACACCAAACGCGCCGAAAGCATTGTTTCGCCCCGACGTTCTCCTCTTTTTTGAACCTCACCAACCAGTTTCTTACTTTCTTTCCGGTATGAAATTTTTGATTGTCAATGGGCCGAGCCTCAATTTACTCGGCCAACGTGAACCCGATATTTACGGCAGTAACAGCATGGAACACTGCCTTAAAATGTTGCGACAGCATTTTCCTGACGACGAAATACTTTACTATCAAAGCAACGTCGAAGGATTCCTCATCGACCGCTTGCAGCAAGCCCTGACCGAAGGCATCGACGGGGTGGCGCTCAATGCCGGAGCTTATACGCACACGAGCATTGCCCTGCACGATTGTATCCGTTCGCTGCATTTCCCTGTGGTCGAAGTGCACTTGTCGAACGTACACCGTCGCGAAGAGTTCCGCCATCATTCTTTCATTTCGGCCGCCTGCAAAGGCGTGATTGCCGGTTTCGGTCTCAACTCTTACCGACTGGCCATCGAGGCGCTGAAAGCTGGCGAATAACCCCATAGCTGTTTCGGAACATTCTTCCTCTATAATCATTTACTGCATTACCCAACAAGAACATTGGCTTTCAGTGCTGATTCACGGTGCTGAAGGACGCTCCCTTCATTTTTGAACCCCATACTTAACTAAACGATATGTACAAGAAAACCAAGATTGTTGCCACCATTTCTGATATACGTTGCGATGTAGGACTCATCCAGCGTCTGTATGACGCCGGTATGAACGTTGTCCGCCTGAACACGGCACACCAGGATGCAGCCGGCATGAAACGTGTGATTGACAACGTGCGCGAGGTATCGAGCCATTTGGCCATTCTCGTCGACACGAAAGGCCCCGAAGTTCGAACCACTGCCACCGACGCCCCTATTGAGTATCACAAGGGCGATATAGTCAGCATTGTGGGCAACCCCGAACTCAAAACCATTCGCGAAACCATTGCCGTGACCTACAAGGACTTTGTGAAAGACGTTCAAGTGGGTTCACACATCCTGATTGACGATGGCGACCTTGGTTTGATTGTCGACGACAACGACGGACAAACGCTTACCTGCCACGTCGAAAACGATGCCACCCTGGGTTCGCGCAAAAGTGTGAACGTGCCGGGCGTACGCATCAACCTGCCGGCACTCACCGAAAAAGACCGCCGCAACATTGAATTTGCCATTGACTACGACGTGGCCTTCATTGCCCACAGCTTTGTGCGTTCAAAGGAAGATGTGTACGAAGTGCGCAGAATTCTTGACGAACACAACAGCGACATCCGCATCATTGCCAAAATCGAGAACCAGGAAGGTGTGGACAACATCGACGAAATTCTTGAAGCTGCCGACGGCATCATGATTGCCCGCGGCGACTTGGGCATCGAAGTGGCTCAGGAACTCATTCCCGGCATCCAGCGTCGCCTGGTCGACAAGGCCATCCGTGCCCACAAGCCCGTTATCGTGGCCACGCAGATGCTCCAAAGCATGATTCACAATCCGCGCCCCACGCGTACCGAAGTTACCGACATTGCCAATGCCGTGTACTCACGTGCCGACGCCCTAATGCTTTCGGGCGAAACGGCCTATGGCGACTATCCCGAAGAGGCGGTCAAGGTCATGGCTACCGTGGCATGGCAGGCCGAAAAGGACTTGTTCAAGGAATTTGGCGGCGTAGACATTCCGCTGTCCGACAATCCCGACGTCACCGAGTTCTTCTCGAAAGAAGCCGTGATGGCCACGAAGCGCATGAAGCTGCGTGCCATTATCATGGACTCGTACACCGGACGCACCGCACGCTACGTGTCGTCGTTCCGCGGACAATGCACCATTCTTGCCATCTGCTACAAGGCCAAAACGGTGCGCCACCTTGCCCTTTCGTATGGCGTATATGCCATTTACATGCCGATGAAGAGCTACGGACACGAGTTCCTGCTCGCTGCCCTGCGCAAACTCCTCTCTGACAATATGCTCTGCCCCGAAGACCGCATTTGCTACCTCGGTTCGCAGCGTAAGGAGCAGCGCACTTCGTTCATGGAAATGAACATTGTGAAAAATCTGTTCGAGAGCGAAGGCGAGGAAACTTACCCCAACTAATGCCCGACACATGGGGGCGGCCCACCCTACCCCCAAGTGCAGCAAACAGCCCCTCCTGTTTTGAATACATACCGGTGCATCCGGATGCTTCAATATCACACCGGCCTACGGTTCGCCTGGCGATGCCGTAGGCTTTTTTTTTATTTTACCCCACCCCGGCTGCTGCCGGTTAGGCTTTGCCGAAAATACAACGACTTTCCATGAACGATTTGCTAAACGATTACATACTGGAACATACCACACCGCCCGACGATTACCTGAAACGCCTGTATCGTGCCACCCACCTGCACCTGCTCCGACCGCGCATGGCCTCAGGACATTTGCAAGGCCAGTTGCTGAAAATGCTGATGCAAATGCACCAACCGCAAACGGTGGTTGAGATAGGCACCTATTCGGGCTATTCGGCCCTGGCCATGGCTTCGGGAATGCCTCCCGGCGCACGTGTGCTGACGTTCG
>FR901793.1:0-11579 GCA_000437675.1 Prevotella sp. CAG:891 | reverse complement strand
TTTACGCGCCCCTGGCTCGAAGGTGCGCCCTACGAGGCCCGCGTCGAAATGTTTGTGGGCAATGTGTTCGAACTGCTGCCGCCCATGCAGTTGCGCATTGATGCGGCTTTTATTGATGCCAACAAGCGCGAATACGTGGAATACTACAACCTGCTCATGCCCTTCATGCACAGCGGTTCGCTGATTTTGGCGGACAACACGCTGTGGGACGGTCATGTAGTCGACCCTGCCTACGACCGCGATGCCCAAACCGTGGCCATTCGCCGATTCAACGATATGGTGGCAGCTGACGACCGCGTCGAACAGCTCATCCTGCCCGAACGCGATGGGCTGAGCGTGATTCGGGTGAAAAAGTGATGAAGCAGGGAGCTTACCGGGCTGAATTTGTGAATGGGCTTTTTCTTGCCAAAATCAGGACACCACAAACTAAAAAACGTGTGCCATAAGGACTTTTCCACGCGAAATAAACGACTATGTGCGGTGAATTGAGTAAATTTGCGACATACTTGCCCGCAACTTCCGCCCATTTCGGCTGCGGTGTGTGCACACTTCGGCTCTGCCGGACAGCGGGCAACCTGAACTAAGAAACTGAAACTTGACAACTGATGGTAAAAATTAAAATACGCAACCGCTCGCGCCACGAAATGCCGGCTTATGCCACTCCGCTGAGTGCCGGACTCGACTTGCGCGCCAATATCGACGAACCGCTCACCTTGCAACCCCTGCAACGGGCACTTGTACCCACAGGACTGAGCATGGCTCTGCCTGCCGGCTACGAAGCTCAGGTGCGTCCGCGTTCGGGATTGGCACTGAAACATGGCATCACCGTGCTCAACACGCCGGGTACCATCGATGCTGACTACCGTGGCGAGGTGGGAATTATTTTAATCAACCTGTCGGCCGAACCGTTTACCATTCACGATGGCGACCGCATTGCCCAAATGGTTGTGGCGCGCTGCGAACAAGCTGAATGTGTCGGCGTAGAATCGCTCGACGATACGGAGCGCGGCTCCGGTGGTTTCGGCCATTCGGGCGTATAGCCCCTGTGTGTTGCCTTTTTTCCTTGCTTCCATTCACTGCATTCTGAGTTATACCTTTCAATGATTCGTTACTTATTCTTACTTTTACTATTGGCCGGCTTCGTCACTGCCTGCCACCACCCCGATTCGCAAGGCCGGACGGGGCTTGTGGCCTTTGAACCTGGAGTGGCCGAAACGCTCAACGGCACTGCGCCGGTGAGAATAAGCTACGAACGCAGCCGGCGATTCAACGAACTCTTTCTGGAATCGCTGCGGCAAAAATACCAGAACCGCATCGACGCGCAGTACGAACTGCTGGACAAGGCGCTGCAAATCAACCCGGAGGCGTCGGAGGCCATTTTTGAAATGGGGATGCTCAAAACGGCTTACGCCTCGTACTCCGACACGCTGACGCGCGCCGAAGGCGACTCGCTGCTGCACCGCGCGGTGAAACTGGAACCGAACAACCTGACGTACAAGGAGTTTCTGGCCATTTACTATGCCAACAAGGCTAAGTATCGCGAGGCTATCAGGCTGTATGAGGAAATTGCTGAAGCGGAACTGACCAACGAAACGCTGGCTACGCTGATTTGGCTGTATCGCACAAGCGGTGACTTTGCGGGGGCAATTCGCACCATCGAGCGGCTGGAACGCATTGACGGACGCAGCGAACAGCTGAGTATGGAAAAATTCCAGACGTTCGTGCTCATGAACGACTACGAACATGCCTTCCAGGCCATCGAGGACCTCTGCGCTGAATTTCCGCTCGACTTGCGCTACCGCGTACTGATGGGCGACTTGTACGACCAGCACGGCTACCACGAACAGGCACTCACCATTTATCGCGATGTGCTGACGGCTGAACCCGAAAACAGCTTTGCGCAAATTTCGTTGCTGGCCTACTACAAGGCGGCTGGGGCCGATTCGCTGTATCACAACTTTCTGCACAAGGTGGTGATGAACCGCCACACGCAACCGGGGGCGCGCAACGAGGCGCTGACGGCTTACGCGGTGGACAACCTGAGGCAGAAGGCGGATGCGAAACCGGTGGTGCAACTGTTTCACGAGGCTTTCGCGGCTTTTCCCGACAATGCGGAACTGCCGCGCATCTATGCCGACTATGTGAGCGAAAAGGGCATGGGCGAGGATTCGGTGCTTTCGGCCGTGAACCGCGTGCTCACCATCGAACCCGACCAAACGAAAGCGCGGTTGCTGGCCTTGCAAATCATGATTGACAAAGACAGCATGGAGCAGGTGGCGCGGCTGTGTCGCGAGGGTTTGCTCTATGAACCGTCGGAGGTGATGTTCTATTACTACGAGGGCATGGCTTACTTTATGCTGCAGCGCAATGCCGATGCCATACGGGTGCTGCAAAAGGGCGCGGAACGCATTGACGAAACCACCGATAAGGAACTGGCGTCGGACTTGCTGGCCACGCTTGGCGATGTGCTCTACGACACCAAACTCTCGGAAGAGGCTTTTCTGGCTTACGACAGGGCGCTCGAATACAATGCCAACAACGTGGATTGCCTGAATAATTATGCCTACTACCTTTCGGTACTGGGCAAAAAACTGGACAAGGCTGAGGAAATGAGTAAAAAAACAGTCGACATCAAAGGCGACGACCCCATTTACCTCGACACTTACGCTTGGATTCTGTTTCTGCAGGGACAGTTCGAACAGGCGCGCATCTACATGAACGAGGCGTTGCGCTACGTCGAAGAGACACCTGAAAATGCAATGTTCTTTGACCATGCAGGCGATATTTATTTCCGCTGTGGCGACAAAGCCAAGGCCATGACTTACTGGAAAACGGCACTGAAACTTTATCCTGAAAAGGCAAACCGGCAAAAGGTGCAGCGCAAAATCTGGCGCAAGCGCATCTGATGCAACGCGAGTTTAGGCCCACGGCTGTCCACCTCATCAAATCCTTTTTTCTTCATGAAGCATTTACTTTTTATTCTCATAGCAACGGTATGCCTCACGGCTTGCCGTTCTGCTAAAAATGCGTCGAAATCACCTGTCCCCGACGCCTCTGAAAATGCCGGTACACAGCATACACTGAATCCTTCAAAGGGCACAACGGCCACTGCCTACGTACAGCAGGTGATTCAGCAATGCAACAGTCACGCCAAACCGTGTGTCACGGCCAACGTGAAGGTGGCGCTGCGCGGACTGGGCAAGGAACTTTCGGTCAACGGGGCACTGCGCATGAAGCGCGACGACGTGATTCGCCTTTCGCTCCGCTTCCTTGGAATGGAGGTGGGCATCATGGAATTTACGCCGCAGGATGTGCTGTTGGTCGACCGCTTCCACAAGCAGTATGTACGGGCCAGCTATCACGAGGTGAGTTTCCTGAAACAGGCTAACCTCGACTTTTACGCCTTGCAGTCGCTCTTCTGGAACGAACTCTTCGTGCCGGGCACCCGCGACGTGAAAAGCTGCATGAACCGTTTCAACTTGTTCAAGGCAAACGGCTACACCATTCTCTCGCCTACGAACACGCCGAAACTCACCTACTCGTTCTTGACGCATGCCAACCGCGCACTGATTGAACAGGTGCGTGTGCAGGGACGTAAGGCCACCGATAAGGGTGAGTTTTGCTGGACGTATGCCAACTTCAGCGCATTCGGCACCCGACAGTTTCCGCACAGCATGGAAATGAACGTGACGGGAACGGGACGCGACATCAAACTTTCGTTGGACCTCTCGGCCATAAGCGCCGATAGCAACTGGAACACGCGTACCACCATCTCGTCGAAATACCAGCGACGAACGGTCGACGAGGTATTGAGCGGACTTAAACTCTAAGGCTGCTGACCGGACCGCAAACACGGGCGACACATTGAAGTCGTCAAAACTTTTCTGACGAAGATTTGATTTGGAGATTTATCTATTCTAAATTCAATTTTCACCTTTCGTTTGGGCCGTTTTTTGACCATTCATCAGTCGTGTAGCTCGCAACACTCCTTCCTTCAAGACCCAAAACGCCTCAAAAATTAAGGCAAATCTTGAATTTCATAAAAGTTCAGACAACTTCATTTTGAAAGCGAAAACATAAAGCGAAATATACTATTCCATTTTTCCCATGAACGTATTACGTTATCTGTTTGTAATGATGCTGGTATGCTGCACGGCTGTGCCGACGCTGGCGCAGACGAACAAAAGCATCAAATCGCTGCAACGCGAACAGAAAACGCTGAAAAAGGATATTGCCGAACAGGAAAAAATGCTGCGCTCCACGAAAAAAGACGTTACTTCGCAGCTTGCCAACCTGCAAGTAATCAGCGCACAAATCGAAGGACAGCAAAAATATGTCGACGGCATTCATTCCGAAATTACAGCCTTGAGCGGTAACATCCGCAACATCGAACAGCAACTGAATTTGCTCGAAAAGGATTTGTACGAGTGTAAACGCAAATACCGGCACGCCGTTACCTACATGTTTCGGAACCGTATGCGCTTTGCACAGTGGCAGTTCATTCTTTCGGCCAAAAACTTCCGCCAAATGTATCGCCGACTGCGCTACGTCAACGAGTTTTCGAAATTCCAAATGGCGCAGGGACGCATCATCGAACAAAAGGAGGCTAAGGTGAGGGCCGTTCGCAACGACTTGCTGAACAAAAAGACTGAAAAGAACCGACTGTTCGAGGCCGGTAAGGCTGAAAAACTGAAACTGCAGGGACAGCATCAGGAAAGGCAAAAGGTGGTCGACGAACTGAACCAGAAACAAAAGCAGCTGCAGGCTTCGATTGCCAAACAGCGCAAGCAATATGCACGACTCAACGAACGTATCGACAAACTCATTCAGGCTGAAATCGAAGCGGCTGAACGTCGCCGAAAAGCCGAGGCCGAACGTCGCAGAAAGGCGGAACTGGCACGCCAGAAACGCCTGAAAGCGCAACGCGAAAAGGCGGCACGCGAGGCGGCGCGACGTAAGGGTAAGTCGACGTCGAAATCAAAATCGACCAAAAAGAAAACGCAACGCGACGACGAGGACGAAAGCACGGCTACGCCTAATTTCACGCTGGCCAACGACGTTGACCGCATTCTTTCAAACAACTTTGCGGCAAACCGTGGCCGACTGCCCATGCCCATCACGGGTTCGTATGCCATCACTACGCACTACGGACAGTACAACGTGCCCGGACTGCGCGGCGTAAGGCTCGACAGCAAGGGCATCAGCATCACCGGACATCCGGGTGCACAGGCTCGTGCGGTGTTCAAGGGCGAAGTAACCATGGTATTTACCGATGCGGGCATGTATCACGTCATTGTGCGCCACGGCTCGTACCTTTCGGTTTACTGCAACCTTTCGTCTACCTCGGTGCGTCAGGGGCAGCAAGTCAGTACCCGCCAAATTCTGGGCAATGTGGCCACCGATGCTTCGGGCAACTGCACCCTGCACTTCCAGCTGCGCAAGGAAACCTCGAAGTTGAACCCCGAAAGCTGGCTGGCTCGCTAACATTGGCCGCAAGGCGTCACGCTCTTCTTTATTTTCACCCAAAAAGTTCACTATGACTCTGACCGAAAAATTGGGCGCGAAAGCATTGCGCGCGCTCTCGCACCTGCCGTTGTGGTGGCTTTACCGCATTTCCGACCTTCTTTTTCCGCTCCTTTACCATGTGGTGCGCTACCGGCGGAAAGTGGTGCGGCAAAACCTGACGCAATCGTTCCCTGACTATTCGCCGAAGGAAATAAAGCGCATCGAACGCCGCTTCTTCCGCTTTTTTTGCGACTATGCTGTCGAAACCATCAAGTTCATGACCATCAGCCGCAAGGAAATTATGCGACGCATGCGCATCGTCGGCATGGACGTGATGGACACCGAACTCGAAAAACAGCCCTTCTGCTTTCTGATGCTCGGACATTTCGGCAACTGGGAGTGGATTTCGAGCACCGCGCTGTGGAGCAAATGGCCCTGTGCCCAACTCTACACACCGCTACATAACAAGGCTTTCGACCAAGTGTTTTACAAAATGCGCTGCCGCTTTGGCAACGAAAACATTTCGAAATACGATGCGCTGCGCCGCATTCTGACGCTCAAACGCCTGGGTACGCCCACACACATCGGCTTTATTTCCGACCAAAGTCCGCGCCCCAACAGCATTCACGACTGGATGACGTTTCTGAACCAGGACACGCCGCTATTTACCGGGGCCGAACGCATCGGCAAACGGGTGGGAGCTGCGGCTTACTTTGCCAGTGTCACTCGCCCGCGCCGGGGCTACTACGAATGCCGCCTTGAACGCATCACCTCGGACATGAGCGAATATCCTGACTACAAACTGACGGAACGCTACATGCAAATGCTCGAAGCGGAAATTAAGCGCAACCCGCACCTGTGGCTCTGGACGCACCGACGATGGAAGCATAACCGGGCCGAAGTCGAAAAAATACAGGGCAACAAAGAATAACCGAAACGCCCGTTGAATCAGATAAATCAAAAAAAGATATACATGAAAATCGAACAACAACTTCAACAAGCGGCTATCGAAGCCGTGAAGGCACTCTATGGTGCCGACGTTACGGCAGAACAGATTACGCTGCAAAAAACCAAAAAGGAATTCGAAGGTCACCTCACACTTGTGGTGTTCCCGTTGCTCAAAATTTCGCGCAAAAAGCCGGCTGACACTGCTGCCGAAATCGGACAGTGGCTCTGCGACAACACGAAGCTCATCTCGGCCTACAACGCTGTGGCTGGTTTCTTGAACCTGGTCATCGCTCCGGCTCAGTGGGTAGCCCTGCTTGAAGAAATCAATGCCAACGAGCACTACGGCATTCAGCACCCCACCGACGAAAGTCCGCTGGTAATGATTGAATACTCGTCGCCCAACACCAACAAGCCTCTTCACCTGGGCCACGTGCGCAACAACCTGCTCGGTTGGGCCTTGGCCAATGTGGTCGAAGCTAACGGCAACCGCGTGGTTAAAACGAACATTGTGAACGACCGTGGTATCCACATTTGCAAATCAATGCTCGCTTGGCTGAAGTTCGGCAATGGCGAAACTCCCCAGTCGTCGGGCAAGAAGGGCGACCACCTGATTGGCGACTACTATGTGGCTTTCGACAAGCATTACCGCGCCGAAGTGGCCGAACTCAAGGCTAAATATGTGGCTGAAGGCAAGGGCGAGGAAGAGGCTGAAGAAATGGCCAAAAAGAATTCGCCCCTCATGCAGGAAGCGCACGATATGCTCGTGAAATGGGAGGCCAACGACCCCGAAGTGCGTGCATTGTGGCGCAAAATGAACGAATGGGTGTATGCCGGATTCGACGAAACTTACAAGGCATTGGGCGTGAGCTTCGACAAAATTTACTACGAAAGCGACACCTACCTTGAAGGTAAGGAAAAGGTGGAGGAAGGCCTCAGCAAGGGCATTTTCTTCCGCAAAGAAGATGGTTCGGTATGGGCTGACCTCACTGCCGAAGGACTCGACGAAAAATTGCTGCTCCGCGCTGACGGCACCAGCGTGTACATGACGCAGGACATCGGTACGGCGAAACTCCGCTTCCAGGACTTCCCCATCAACAAAATGATTTATGTGGTGGGCAACGAGCAAAACTACCACTTTCAGGTACTTTCCATCCTGCTCGACAAACTGGGCTTTGAATGGGGCAAGAGCCTCGTTCACTTCTCGTACGGCATGGTGGAACTGCCTAACGGCAAAATGAAGAGCCGCGAGGGTACGGTGGTCGACGCCGACGACCTCGTTGCCGGCATGATTGCCCAGGCTCGCCAAACGGTTGAAGCTGCCGGCAAGTTCGACGACATGACTGAGGACGAAAAGGCCGAAGTTGCCCGCATCGTGGGTATGGGTGCGCTCAAGTACTTCCTGCTCAAGGTCGATGCACGCAAAAACATGCTCTTCAACCCCGAAGAAAGTATCGACTTCAACGGCAACACGGGTCCGTTCATTCAGTACACCTATGCACGTATCCGCTCTATCCTGCGCAAGGCGGCCGATGCCGGCATCCAACTGCCCGCCCAACTGCCTACCGACGTGGAACTCTCGACCAAGGAAGAGGAAATCGTGCAGCACATTGCCGACTTTGCAGCCGTTATCCGTCAGGCCGGTTCGGAATACCAGCCCGCTGCCGTGGCTAACTACTGCTATGAATTGGTGAAGGAATACAACCAGTTCTACCACGATTTCAGCATTCTGCGCGAAACCGATGCCAAGAAGCAGGCATTCCGCCTGGTGCTTTCGCTCAACGTAGCCAAGGTGGTACGTCTGGGCATGGGCTTGCTCGGCATCGAAATGCCCGAACGTATGTAATGCCCAAGGTCTATCCATAACCAGTTTGCAGCACGCTGACGCTGCATCTGCCTGCACTTTATGCCGGCAAGTCAGCGTGCTGCAAATGCCTAACCGGAGAATACAGGTGCGCCAACTTTCAGCAAAGCCGCACCTGCATTCTCTGTTTTTTTTGCAACTTACTCTATGGCTAAAAGTAAATTCTATGTGGTGTGGCAAGGTCTGGAACCGGGCATCTACCTCAGTTGGGAAGAATGCCGGCAACAGGTTAACGGCGTGAAAGGGGCACGCTACAAATCATTTGGCAGCCGCGCCGAGGCCGAACGAGCCTTTGCCGAACAGCCGGTTTGCCGCGTCGATGCCTCGTCAGCAGTTGCTTCCCCCTCGGCAGCCACTTCCTCAAAAAGAGCAGCCAAGGCACGAAAGCCGCGACCGCAAGCTGCATCGCTGCAAAATCCGCCCGACTACCGCCACGACACCGTACTCCCCCTTCCGCCCGAAGTCTGCGCCGACGCATTAGCCGTCGATGCTGCCTGCTCGGGCAATCCCGGCCCGATGGAATACCGCGGTGTAGACCTCACCACCGGGGCCGAAGTGTTCCACTACGGTCCGGTGCGTGGCACGAACAACATCGGCGAATTTCTGGCCATTGTTCACGCCTTGGCGCTATTCGAACAGCAAGGCATAAAGCGCACCATCTATTCTGACAGCCGCAATGCCATGCTGTGGGTCAAGGCTCGCAAATGCCGCACCACCCTGACGCGCAATGCCCGCACTGAACAGCTGTACCAACTCATCGAACGTGCCGAAAACTGGCTCCGCACCCACGACTATGCCGACATTCCCATTCTGAAATGGGACACGCCGCGCTGGGGCGAAATACCGGCCGACTTCGGACGAAAGTAACCCCAATGCCCGAAAACGGCACACCGGCATGCTGGAAAATCTGCACACAAAAAAAGCACACACCAACCTAAGGTTTTACCTTTTGGTCAGTGTGTGCTTTTTTTTAGCTCACAAGGCGCGAGCGTACAATATCAGAAAGTTGTTTAGCGGCACAGTTCAATCAACTGCTCTACGCTAACCGTTTGCTGTTCGCCCTTTTGCATATCCTTGAGCGTTACCACGCCCTGTTCCATTTCGCTTTCGCCCACCAGTGCTACGAAAGGCACTTGCTGCGCATTGGCATAGCTCATTTGCTTCTTCATTTTCACGGCATCGGGGTAAACCTCCGTAGCAATGCCGGCCTTGCGAAGGCGAGCCGCCAGTGTCAGGCAGTGAGCCGCCTCTTTGTCGCCAAAGTTCATGAACAGCACACGAGCGCCCGAAGCCGTTTCCGAAGGATAAAGATCGAGCTGCGTCAACACGTCGTAAATGCGGTCGGCACCAAACGAAATGCCCACACCGCTCAAGCCCGGCAAACCGAAAATACCCGTCAGGTTATCGTAACGACCACCGCCCGTAATCGAACCGATTTGCACGTCGAGTGCCTTTACTTCGAAAATGCAACCCGTGTAATAGTTCAGTCCGCGCGCCAGCGTCAGGTCCAGCTCAATGGCATTGTGCAATTCGCTGTTTTTAAGCGTTTCGAGCACAAAAGCCACCTCGTCGATACCCTTCAGCCCCGTTTCGCTCTCGGCCAAAGCCTGTCGCATGGTTTCGAGTTTTTCCTCGTTGCTTCCCGACAGCGAAATGATAGGCTGCAATTTTTCAACAGCCTCGGGCGTCAGCCCCACTGCGAGCAACTCTTCGTTCACCTTGTCAAGCCCGATTTTGTCGAGCTTGTCGATGGCTACGGTAATGTCAACAATCTTGTCGGCCTCGCCAATGATTTCAGCGATACCCGTCAGGATTTTGCGGTTATTGATTTTAATGCAAACACGAATGCCGAAGCGCGTGAACACCTCGTCGACGATTTGCATCAGTTCCACCTCATTGAGCAACGAGTCGGAGCCCACCACGTCGGCATCACACTGGTAGAACTCGCGGTAACGTCCCTTTTGCGGACGATCGGCACGCCACACGGGCTGAATCTGATAGCGTTTGAACGGCATTTGGAGTTCATCGCGATGCTGCACCACATAGCGTGCAAAAGGCACAGTCAAGTCGTAGCGCAAGCCCTTTTCGCAGAAGCGTGCAGCCAGATGCGCTGCCGAAGCCTCAGCATATTCCTCGGCCGAAGTTTTGAGTTTGAAATCGCCCGAATTCAGAATTTTGAACAGCAATTTATCGCCCTCTTCGCCATACTTACCCATCAGCGTCGAAAGGTTCTCCATAGCCGGTGTTTCAATTTGTCGGAATCCATAGAGTGCATACACCTCGCGGATGGTATTGAAAATATAGTTGCGACGCGCCATTTCGACAGCGCCGAAATCGCGGGTTCCCTTAGGAATACTTGGTTTTTGTGCCATATATTTAATTATTTTTTATATCAAAACAGGAAACGGAGCCTTTCGCTTGCAATCAAGCTCCTTTCTATGCAAAATTACGACAAATATACGAAAGAAACCACCATAGAAAGAAAAAGTGAACAAACAATCCCCCGTTTTTTTGTTTATTCCAACAGAAATCCTTACTTTTGCAGTCAGAATGGTAGCCGACGCCCCACAAAGTCGTCACCCGCCACCTTCATCGGACTTGTAGCTCAGTTGGTTAGAGCAACAGACTCATAATCTGGAGGTCCTTGGTTCAAGCCCAAGCTGGTCCACACTAATAATCAAGCACTTACAGAGTTTCTGTAGGTGCTTTTTCTTTTCGTGGTGACTTTCAGGTGACCTTTTGGCTCAGTAGATTTTTAGTGGGGATAGCGAATCAGTAGCAAAAAGGTGTGGGGGCTTTGACATTTGAGTAAAGTAAAACGTAGCTGTTTCGTACGTTTTGAGAATCAGCAAGAGATAAAATGTTGTATCCCGATTTCATTTTTTTCGCGTGTGAATAACGCACCGGAATGCCCGTAGATAAAGGGCTTATTTCCCATTCGGAGATGTGGGAAAATTTTTGAGGTGCGATATTAGGGGGCATTTGGGTCTATGTTGCAACGTGTGGGTAATGACCATTACGAGTAAATGCCAACCGTAATTTTTGACTTTGTGCTTCTTGCTGTTCTTCAACGTGAAACTACCAATCACTTTGAATGGGGAAACATTTCGGGGCTTCGGGTGCGCAGGGGCGGATTTAACAAACAGGTGAATAAAGGTGGAAATGAACGGGTGCGCCTTTAGCATTATTGCAAGGCGGAATGAGCGGGTGTAGAACCGATTGGGGCGTTTTTCTGAAAACGCTGATTATCAGTAGTTCCAAGATT
>FR901792.1 GCA_000437675.1 Prevotella sp. CAG:891 | reverse complement strand
TGCTGACCAAAACGCTGACCGTCGGAGGCTTTGTGAACTTTAACAACATCAACGACGAAACGCGAACCATGTGGGGAAACTGGGGAGCTACAAGCAGCAGTTGGGGCGTAATGCCCGATAAACGCAAGGGGGCCGGATTCAGCCTGAGTTACCAGTCGAAAAAACGTGGAAACGGAGGATATGCGCGCTTCTCTTCGGATACGGAATTTTACTACGACATGCGACAGAACAAACAGGAGCATCGTTACTTTAACGAAATGTTCCTTCCTTCTGCGCTACATTCATTTAACAGACAAACGACACACTCACTGACCCATGAACGGTATGCCGAAGTGAAAGAGAAATTTCACGTCCTGCCATGGCAACTACAGGGCGAAATTCAAGCGACCTTTAAACAAAATTGGGGAAACGGACAAACTGATGCCAAACAGTGGTACGGCAGTCAGCAAACTGCTGACCCTTTAAACACTGCATCTGCCCATTTGAAAAACCAACTTCGTTCGGCCGATAGTGAGCATACAACAACTGCACAGCAAAGCCAAACGATGAACGACGGTAAGGAATACGGGCTGGACTTTGCGCAACTACAATGGTTCATTCCCAAAGTAAAAGGGCTTAGCCTTCAACTCAATGGAAGCTACAAACATGCGGAAATGGAGATGTTTAGCCGAACTTCCTCGCTTCGGGAGGAGGTATTGACCGACTACCGCCATGATTACGGAAAAAACTCGGTAACAAGGTATCATTTCGAACCGAAACTCAACTTTTCACAGCACATCAAGGGAGGATTGGTACTCGGCATTGATACGCGCTACAGATTATACAGCGAACGTATGGACGACGACATATTTCTGTTGAGCAGGCTTGAAGGTTGGGGAGCCGAGGATAGCATTCGGCTTGACCTCATTCCGTCGAACCGCGAAATGTTACTTCGGGCGTTCGACGCTGACAACAGCGAATTTCGCGACCAACGCACGCAAGAGGCTGAGGTGAAGTTCGATTTGCGTCTGCTTCGCAACCCAAAGCGTAAAGTCGATTTTCACCTTATTCTGCCTTTTTACGTGCGTAAGGAGCGTATGGACTATGCCCGACAGACCATCGACACCTTGGTACACGACCGCTACTTTACGGTGAATCCAAGGGTGAGTGTCAGCAATGAGTATTTTAGTTTAGGACTTGGTTACGAAGGGTCGTATGCCGGATTGCGAAACCGCATGCCTTATCGCGATGCGCGTAATCCGTTCTTTGTGTACGAAGGTAATCCTTCGCTCGACAATAACCGGGTAATTAAAGCTGATGGTAGGTGGAAGTGGTACATGGGCAAAGACAAAAAGCTACGTCTGAATTACATGGAACTGAAGTCGGATTTCAGCTATCAGCTTCGTGCGGTGGCACAGGGATTTACTTATAACCCGGCCAGCAGTGTCTACACTTACCGGCCCGAGAATGTTAAGGGAAACTGGATGTGGAACACTTCACTCTATCTTACCCAGACATTGGGTAAACGTAGGGAATGGCGGTTCGAAAACACCCTGAGTGCACAGGCTTTTCATTCGGTGGATTATGCTTCGTTGAGCGGGATGCATGAAGCGCAACTCAATAAGGTGGAAAACGTGATGCCCAAAGAGGCATTCAAACTTAGCTATTCGGCCCGAGCCACCAAATTGACGTTGCAAGGGGCCGTAACATGGCGTCGAACTTGGGGACACCATGCTCAACAGCAGTCTATCAATGCCTTCGACTATACTTACGGCGTCACCGGGCAACACACTATTCGCTCGTGGAAAACGACTTTCGAACTGGAAGCTCGCATGGACAGCCGTCGTGGTTATGCCTCGTCCATGATGAACCAGGACGAATTTTTGCTCAATGCCTCGATTACGCAGTCGCTGATGAATGGTCGCATGACGATTAAACTTGAAGGACTCGACATGCTGAACCAACGCTCCGGAACGGTTTATTCGGTCAATGCGCAGGGACGAAGCGAAACGTGGATGCGCATGCTTCCCAATTACTACATGCTCCATCTTACTTACCGTTTGGATCGAAAACCGAAGAAACATTGATTTTACGCCCGTAAATACTGAAGTCGTCTGAACTTTTATGAAATTCAATCTTCG
>FR901791.1 GCA_000437675.1 Prevotella sp. CAG:891 | reverse complement strand
TGTTACAACAGAAAGTAAGGCAGGTAGGCCTGCCTGAAACACATCTGTGTCGTTGGGCTTTACCTTGCGCTTTTGGGCTGAAGAGGTTGGAGTTCGTTGCTGCGGTTTAGTTCGTCAGAGCGGTTTTCGCGTTTTAGCTTATTTCTGCTGTTCATGCAGTAAGCATCGTGCAAGTTCGATTTTGCTTTCAGCACCGCAGTCGTGTGATTACTCCTTGCTACCGGTGGAATTTTTCAGGCGGTTAGCTTCGAGAATGGGCAAGTTGGTTTCAGTCGGCACGTAAATCACCGTTTTGTCGTCTGATTTGCCTTGCTGACGTACCCATAGATACTGGATGTAAGTGGGAGTCAGACTGCCATTTTCAATGCGAATAGCCTCAGCAGCACCCTTGGCACGTTCAATTTCGGCTTGTGCGTTCAGCTTTTCCGATTCCAAATTTGCCTTGGCCTCTTCAATCTTGATTTTGCGGTTCTGTTCCGCTTTGGCAAATTCAGCCTTTCCTTCCATTTCCTGTCGCCATACATTGTACCAGGGCAGGATAAAAGCCGTGGCAATGCCCAGCGATGCCAGGATGATAATGGCAATGATGATTTTCTTAACAGCGTTTGAATCAACACCGGAGTAGTTGTAGGAATTTTTGCTCATAATGTGATAGGTTTTTGGGTAAGTAAGTTATTATCTCGTGTAAATGTAAAAACGAAAGGCGAACTGCGCAAGAAAATGACAAGTTTTTTTGCGCGTTCGCCTTTCGTGTCTATTTTTTTTGTATGAAGTCGTCTGAACTTTTATGAAATTCAAGAT
>FR901790.1:19960-26766 GCA_000437675.1 Prevotella sp. CAG:891 | reverse complement strand
GGTGCAGCCTGACTTGGCGAAGCAGTGGAGCATAGCAGGCTATGTGACTGAGTGCAGGGCAGGCAGATATGGGGCAAGCACACCATGCAATGTAAATTGTGAAACAGAAAGCCGAGTTTGCATCGTTATTTAGCAAAAAAGCGAGAATTTTATGCCTTTTAGTTTATCGTTTAAGTTAATACTTTTTTAATTGTTGCCTATTAGCTGATTTTAGTTTAACTTTGCGGAGAAATTGAAAAAGAATAAATGAATAACGTACCTGACACATTTAAAAGAGATGAGGAGGAAATGCAGATTATTCCCCTCCTTAAACTATGCATCAACCAACTCCTTAGAAATTGGTATTGGTTTTTACTTTCCATAGTTATTTGCTTGGGTTTGGGATGGATTTACCGCCAAAGCCAACCGAGCGTGTTCAAACAACAATCGGTTATCCTCATCGAAGAGGCTGACTCCGACCCGCGTAGCCGCATGGTGAAAGGTAATATGTCGGGGCTGCTTGAACTGAATGGTATCAGCGTGGGCGATAACTTGAAGAACGAAATTTTCATTCTTTCTTCAAAACGCTTGATGACGCGCGTTGTCGACAAACTCGACTTGGACGTTGACTACCTCATGCCCGTGAGCTTGCACAAGGTGGCTCTTTATAAGAATGAACGCCCCATCGAGGTGCTCTTCCATGATTCGCTGCCTAGCGAAAATCCGATTCCCAAAAACATGATTGTGAGTCTGAAAATCAAAAAACTGGATCAGAACACAGTGGAAATTAAGGGTTTCAGAAACAAAAAGGGCAAAAAAACGGATGAAAAAATCAAGGCTAACTTTGGTCAAACGGTGAAAACGCCTGCCGGACGATTGAGCGTGGTGCGCAGCAAAATGTTCAATAAGTGGGAGGACGAGGAAATCACCGTGAACCGTAACTCGGTAAGTGCTACGGCCGACGCGCTGAGAAAGCGTATGGATGTGGCACAAATCGAAAAGGAGGCTTCGCTCATTGGTTTGACTTTCCAGGACATCAACCCGAAACGTGCGGTGGATGTGCTCAATACGCTGTATAATACATATAAGGAAGACGTGGTGGAAAACAAGAACCGTGTGGCTCTGAACACGGCGCGCTTCATCGACGAACGTCTGAAACTGATTGGTACGGAACTCAGCGATGTGGAGAACAACTTGGCTTCGTTCAAAAAACGTAACAGCGTACTTGACTTTGAAACTACAGCACAGTCGATAACGCAGGAAAGCAGCTTGGCACGCCAAAAAACGCTTGAGGCGGAAACGCAGTTGAACGTGGCGCAGTATCTTTACAACTATCTGGACAACCAGACAAACGACCGCGACCTGATTCCGGCGCTGAGCCTGAAGGATGCTTCGTTCAATACAACCATTGATAAATACAACCAGTTGCAAATGCAGCGCAACCAAATGGCCAACAACTCGAGTGATGACCATGCGGTGGTGCGCGAACTCGATAAGCAACTGCATCAGATGCGCCAAAGCATCAAGGCGTCGGTAGCGAACTACATCAGCACTTGCAAACTGCAACTGGACGATGCCAAGGCTGCCGAAAATATGCTGACCGGACGCTTGGCCGGTGCTCCCGAACAGGAAAAACTGGGTATCGACATCGTGCGCCAGCAAAAACTGAAAGAAACGCTTTACACTTACTTGCTCAACAAGCGTGAGGAAGTGGCGATGAAGCAGGCTATCAACGAGGCGAACGTGCGATTGGTGGAAGGACCTATGGGTAGCGACATTCCTATCAGTCCGCGCACCATGGTTATTTTGCTAATCAGCCTGGTTATCGGTGTGATGATTCCTGCTTTCATCATTTGGCTGCGCATTGCTATGGATGTGAGCGTTCGCGGACGTAAGGACATCGAGGATAACACCACGATTCCTTTGCTGGGCGAAATTCCCAATATCAAGGATTCTGACGGCAAAACGCTTATCACAGATCTTCCCTCGGACGATCCCATTGTCGAAGGTTTCCGCATCATGCGTTACAACTTGGGCTATATGCGCCACAACACGCAGGTAATGATTTGCACCTCGACAACTCCGGGTCAGGGTAAGAGTTTCATTTCGCGTAACGTAGCTTCGATTCTGGCCATGGCCGGCAAGAAGGTGCTGCTGATTGATGCCGACATCCGTAAGGGTACGCTGAGCCGCAACTTCGGACAGGCTTTCGGCTTGACTACTTTCCTTTCGGACGAACATACGCAAATTGATGAAATTATCCAGAAGGATCACCTGACGAAGGGTGTTGACTTTATCCCTGCAGGCAACATTCCGCCTAACCCCTCGGAATTGCTGATGTCAAAGCGTTTCGAAGAAATGATTACTGCACTTCGCGAACGTTACGACCATATCATCATCGACTCTACCCCGCTCTTCTCGGTGGCCGATGCCAGCATTACCAGCCGTGTGGCTGACATCACGCTCTTCGTGATTCGCGCACAGGTACAGGACCGCAACTTCCTGCCTGAACTGGAACGTATGTATCAGGATAATCGCTTCAAGCATTTGAGCATTGTGCTGAACGACGTAAACATGAAGAGTGACGGTACCTATGGTCAGGGCTATGGCTATGGTTATGGCTACGGATATGGTTCGCACACCAAACAAAAGCGTTCGCTCAATGTGTTGCGCCGCTTAAGACGATAAAACAACCGGCTGTGCCTTACACGGCGCAATGCCAGACTTAAACAATGAAAACGCATCCTTGCCGCTTCGGTCAGGGATGCGTTTTTTTGTACAACTCCAACTGCTGCTCAACAGGGTGGGCATGGCTCCCCCGATAAAAAACTTCAGCTTTGAATTTGTATTCCCAGTATTTTTTTACTAAGCCCTATTTTTCCACATCTACTTATTTTGAACACCTACCATGTAGGAAATACAAAGATTTTCTGCTAACTTTGTATGCACAATATCATTCAAATCATGACAATGAAGCATACCTACGAAATAATGGCTCCTGTCGGTTCGCGCGAGGCATTGGCCGCTGCGCTGAAAGCCGGAGCCGACTCAATTTACTTTGGCATTGAAGCGCTGAATATGCGCGCACATAGTGCCACGCACTTTACCATCGACGATTTGCACGACATTGCTGCGCGCTGCAACGAACAGGGCGTGAAATCGTATCTGACGGTAAACACTATTATTTACGACAACGATATCGAACTGATGCACCGCATTTGCGATGCTGCACATGAGGCCGGCATATCGGCTGTCATTGCCAGCGATGTGGCGGTGATGACTTACTGTAATAAAATTGGTCAGGAAGTTCACTTGTCGACGCAGCTCAACATTTCGAACACTGAGGCTCTGAAATTCTATGCCCAGTTTGCTGATGTCGTAGTGCTGGCACGCGAACTGAACCTGGACCAGGTGAGCGAAATTTACCGGGCCATCGAGGAGGAGCACATCGTCGGACCGATGGGCGAACCTGTACGCATCGAGATGTTCTGTCATGGTGCTCTGTGCATGGCTGTGAGCGGCAAATGTTACCTTTCACTCGATAACCTGGGCCGTTCGGCTAACCGCGGTGAGTGTATGCAGGTGTGCCGCCGTAGCTACACCGTGCGCGACCGCGAAACGGGCGTGGAACTGGACGTTGACAATAAATACATCATGAGCCCGAAGGACCTTAAAACCATCGGATTCATTGACCGCATGATGAAGGCCGGCGTGCGTGTGTTCAAAATCGAAGGACGCGCTCGCAGCGCAGAATATGTCTACACCGTGGTGCAATGCTACAAAGAGGCTATTGCAGCGGTTGAAGAGGGTACATTCACGCCCGAAAAGGTGGAGGAATGGAACAAGCGTCTGGCTACGGTGTTCAACCGCGGATTCTGGGACGGCTACTACCTGGGACAAAAAATGGGCGAATGGAGCGAGGTGTATGGTTCGAGTGCTACCGAGAAAAAACAATATGTGGGCAAGGGTATGAAATACTTTGCGAAACTCGGCGTTGGCGAATTTTACATCGAAGCCGGCGAATTTGAACCTGGCGATAAGCTGCTGATTACCGGACCTACGACCGGTGCACTTTACGTGGAAGCAACCGACATTCACGGGGATAACGGACCGGTGGACAAAGCCATGAAGGGTATGCGGGTGTCGATTCCGGTGCCCGAAAAGGTGCGTCCGTCCGACCGTCTGTACAAAATTGTGAAGCAGAAATAAACGGACGGTTCTGCCATTCTGACTTTGAAGTCGTCTAAACTTTTCTGACGAGGATTTGATTTGGAGATTTATCTCTTCTAAATTCAATTTTCACCTTTCGTTTGGGCCGTTTTTTGACCTTTCATCAGTCGTGTAGCTCGCAACACTCCTTCCTTCAAGGCCCAAAAACGCCTCAAAAATTAAGGCAATTCTTGAATTTCATAAAAGTTCAGACGACTTCTTTATTAAAAAAAATCATTTTGTCCGCTACTTGACAAAGCGGTAACGGACAACAGGCTGGTGTTCAACCTCACTTTTGAACGCAACCAAAGTATGTTTGCATTGAACACCTGCTTTCATTTCCTTTTATCTTTATCACGATGAAACTGCTTTTCGACTTTGGCGGAGTGCTGGTTGACCTTGACCGCGAACGGGTGGTCAATGCCTTTGCCGAATTAGGACTTGATATGCACAATTACCTCGGGGCCTACCGACAATCCGGGCCTTTTTCGTTGCTCGAACAGGGTAAAATCAGTGTTCACGAATTTTGTAACGAAATCCGTAACCTTACGGGACATACTGAACTTACGGACGAAAGCATCGTCAAGGCTTGGAAGGCCTTTCTGCCCGGTGTGCCGGCCGAACGATTGGAAATGCTGCTGAAAATCAAACAGCATTACTCGGTGAACTTGCTCAGCAACACGAACGTCATTCATTGGCAACAGGCGTGCGACGACTTTTTCCATTACCACGACCGGGAGGTAAATGACTTTTTCGACCAGATTTTCCTGTCATACGAATTGGGCGTCGAAAAACCAGAACCGCGCATTTACGAAGCCGTTATCGAGGGCTTGGGTGTGCCGGCAAACGAGATTTTATTTTTTGACGACAGCGAGGTAAACTGCGAAGCTGCCCGAAAATGTGGTATGCAAGCGTGTCTGGCTCCTGCTCACAGCGAATGGTTTAAATATTTCAACGAAGATGGCAAATTACTCCTTTCATAAATTTCATCATCATCCGCAGGGTAACCCGACCGAGGGTTACTGCGCTGCCATTGGCTTTTTCGACGGGGTGCACCGCGGACACTTGTATTTGATTGAACAGGTTAAAACCGAAGCTGAAAAACGCGGCCTTACGCCAATCGTTATCAGTTTCGAAGAACATCCGCGACTGACACTGACGCACACACAATACTGGCCCGAACTGCTGACCACCAACCACGAAAAACTGCAACTGCTCGAAGCTACGGGATTGGGCGGCTGCGTGATGTTGCACTTCAACCAGCAGATGTCGATGCTTTCGTCGCGCGAATTTATGGAACTCGTGTTGCGCGATGAACTGAACGTGAAGTGTCTGCTCGTGGGGTACGACCACCACTTTGGCTCTGACCTTTCGGCTGGATTTAAAGAATATGTGAAGTATGGACGGGAAACGGGTATCGAGGTGTTGCGCGAAAAACCTTTCGAAACGAATGATTTGCGCATCAGTTCGTCGGCTACGCGACGTTTCCTGACGGGCGGTAACGTGGAAATGGCGCGTGCCTGCCTGGGACGCGGCTATAAACTGGAAGGTACGATTGTTGAGGGACATCACAAGGGTACGCTGCTGGGATTTCCGACTGCGAACCTTAAACCTGAATGCCCTGAACAGCTGATTCCCGGACGTGGTGTATATGCCGTTAAAGCCTATATCGAAGGTTTCAGCTACAAGGCTATGCTGAACATCGGCTGGCGACCGACACTCGACAACGGACATGACCAAAGCATCGAGGCACACTTGCTCGACTACGAAGGTGGAGAACTTTACGGCAAACAACTTTCTATCGTTTTTTACCGCCGCGTACGCGATGAACAGCGTTTCGAAAGCCTTGAGGCACTGCAAGCGCAGCTGACGGTTGATGCCGATACGGTGCGACAAATGCTGAACGAAACCCCATGAAGGCCTTAGGATTTTACCTTAGTTTCATTGCTACCTCAGGCATAGCAATGTGGCTGGCTAAAAATAATTTACTGATTGCTGCTGGAAGCGGACAGGAGGCTTCGCTGGTTAACATGGGGCTGTGGTTGCTGCTATGCGAGAGCGTACTGTGCATTGTTCTGTGGTTCGGCATTTTCCGATGGAAAAGAATGAAGAACTGTTGGTGGACGCGCAAACATTTAGCCTCAGCCAATAGCTCTGCACATACGAAGGAGCACCATTCAATGCGTTTGCTGCGCCCGTTTCGCACCCTGCTGTTTGCCGTACTGGCCACTACTTTGGTGTCCTTCGGACTTTCACTGGTACTTGAACCGCTGCATTTATCGGACAACGGCGTCACAGCCTACTTCAATACGCTGCTACAGCAGCCTTGGAGTTTGCTGCTGCTCGTGGTTGTCGGTCCGCTGTGCGAGGAACTTGTGTTTCGCGTCGGCATCCAGCAGTCGTTGCGCAACTCCGGGCTGCACCCGCTGCTTGCCGCTGTTGTCAGTGCATCGGCTTTTGCCTTGGTGCATGGCAACTTGGCGCAGGGCATTCCGGCTTTTACGGTAGGCATTCTGTTGGGCATTCTTTACAACCGCACGGGCAACCTGTGGCTCTGTCTGCCGGCTCACATGGCCAACAATTTATTGGCCGGCGGGGCGGTGGGTTTAGGGGGGCGC
>FR901790.1:18138-19941 GCA_000437675.1 Prevotella sp. CAG:891 | reverse complement strand
TATGGGTAGCCGTTTCGACTTGGCCGAACGCTGGCCGGTTTGGGCCGTTGTGGCATTGGGCATTTTTCATATTGGACTTGGACTGCGCAATTTACAGCGCACCCTGCGCCAACCTGTAGGCACATACGACGTGACCGACAATGCCCGTTAAAAATCACGCTGAATAATATTACAATATGTTGATAGGTAATCTTGACTTGGGCGAACGCCCTGTGGTACTTGCTCCGATGGAGGACGTAACGGACATTGGCTTCCGACTGCTCTGTCGACGCTTGGGTGCCTCTATGGTCTACTCTGAATTTGTGGCGGCCGATGCGTTGGTTCGCATGGTAAACAAAAGTTTGGAAAAACTCACGGTTTGCGAGGCTGAACGTCCGGTAGCTATTCAAATCTATGGCAAAGACCCTATAGCCGTACGCGATGCGGCACAAATCGTTGTGGAACGAGCCCACCCCGATGTACTCGACATCAACTTTGGCTGCCCCGTTAAGCGCGTGGCTGGAAAGGGGGCGGGCGCCGGCCTGCTGCAGGATGTGCCGCGTATGCTTGAAATTACGAAAGCGGTGGTGGATGCAGTAGACGTGCCCGTCACGGCCAAAACCCGCTTGGGATGGGACGCACAGCACCAAATCATCGTGCCGCTTGCTGAACAGCTACAGGACTGCGGCATACAAGCGCTGACGATTCACGGACGTACCCGTGCACAAATGTACACGGGCGAAGCCGATTGGTCGCTCATTGGCGAAGTGAAGCGCAATCCGCGCATGCGCATACCCATTATTGGTAACGGTGACATCACTTCGGGCGAAGGTGCCAAACGTGCTTTCGACGAATTCGGAGTAGATGCTGTGATGGTGGGACGTGCCACCTTTGGCCGACCTTGGATTTTCAAGGAAATTCACGATGCTCTGCACGCTGACGACCATCAGGTTGACCAGGTTGTTCCCTCTGAATTTGCCCCCATGAGTGCCGATTGGAAACTGGATGTGCTCAAGGAACAGGTGCGACAGAGCGTTGAACGCATTGATGAATATCGCGGTATTTTGCACATTCGCCGCCATTTGGCTGCTACCCCACTATTCAAGGGGTTGCCCAACTTCCGCCAAACGCGCATCGCGATGTTGCGCGCTGAAACAGTAGACGAACTTTTCGAAATTATGGAAAGTACCCGACCGCTCATTCGCGAAGCTGAACATACTGAAAATACATTGGCTTGATGCAGCGCAATGCATTCCAGCTTATTGAAGTCGTCTAAACTTTTCTGACGAAGATTTGATTTGGAGATTTATCTCTTCTAAATTCAGACGACTTCATTGAAAAGTTCAGACGACTTCATTGAAAAGGACACTTTGTTCCGGCAAATCAAAAGCCCTCACTACAAACATTCATCGTGTTTGCAGTGAGGGCTTTTTGGGGCTCAGTAGCAAAAATGTGTGTGAGGGCAGTAACATTTTGGGGAGGTCAAACGTTGCTGCTTCGTACGTTTTGTGAATCGGCATGCGATAACGGGAAAATACACGCGCTGCGTACATATTGAACATTGGAAATAGTTGAAGGAATATCCCGATTTCATTTTTTTCGTGTGTGGAAAACGCACCGGAATGCCCGTAGATAAAGGGCTGAATGCCCATTCAGGGGTGTGGAAAACTTTCGAGGTGCGATATTAGGCAGTCAAAAAAATTGGATTTCGGGGTGTTTGCGTTGTATCTTTGCATCACAACCATATAAAGGCTGCACGACAGTATGGAGAAACTGTACGTCAGTCTAAACGGATGAAAAAACAGTATTCCTTATTTATTCATT
>FR901790.1:4756-18074 GCA_000437675.1 Prevotella sp. CAG:891 | reverse complement strand
AGTAAGGCAGGTAGGCCTGTCTGAAACATGTACTTGCAGTTGCGTTTAATCCTACACATTTGCAACAGCCCCTCTGCGGGACAGTGTAGCGCAAACTTCAGGTATAGTTAGTTTTCGAAATCGCGCAAGTCGTCGAGCAGTTTTTCGGCCAGTCGGCGCTGATGGCGGTTGATGAAGAAGCCTATAACTATGCCGATGATTCCACCGATTCCCCCCGAAACGAGCAGCGAGTGACGTTGCGCCAAAGGCAAATTGACGATTTCAGCTATTTCGTAGCCTCCCCAAAAGAGTAAGACCATGGCCAGCAGCAATCCGATGCGCAGATGCCATACAAAGCATTTCTTGATATAGGCCACACGGTGAGCCACTTCGGTCATGCTGCCGGTAGCCAACATTTCGGGTTTGAGCATGCGCGATGAACGGTAAATAAAAAAGTTTTCGAGCAGCAGAACGATGCAGATAACCGAACAGTAGGCCCACGAAAAACCAATAATGCTAAATGCAGCAATGCAAAAAGCAACGGCTAAGCAACCAAACACAATTTGCAGGGTCATTTCGCGATTCATGTGTTTGATGCGTTTTTGAGTTTGTTGGCAAAGTTGATTGCCGGTGTCGAGTTTCATGTGTTCGATAGAGTTTTTGAACACCTGATGCTGTTGTTTGAGAATATCTAATTCGTCCATGATGAGCGTGTTGAACGTAAGTGTTAGTTGGGATAATGAGATGGCGTAATTTCCGGCGATGTTATTCCTCGTCGGTCATTTGTTTGAGTTCTTCGCGGATGCGAACCAGACGCACTGACACGTTTTTGGCCGAGATGCCAGTGATGGCCCCGATTTCGTCGTAGGGCAATCCTTCGAGCCATAGCAGCACGATGGCGCGGTCGAAAGGGCGGAGCCGGTGAACCCGCTTGTGCAGCATTTGTATCTGGCGTGTTTCGGCCTCGTCAGTCGCAGCATATATGTCGGCCTGTTGGCTGAGCGTTTCGGTGACGTGCTTTTTCTTTTTCCGATCGGCCGAAATGCAAGTGTTGAGGCTGATGCGGTAAATCCAGGTGGCTAGTTTCGATTCACCCTTAAAGTGTTCGATGCCGCGCCACAGGTTCAATAGCACTTCCTGAAAAAGGTCGTCCACCTCGTCCTGGTTTTTCGAGAACATATAGCACACGGTGTAAATGGTACTTTTATGTTCGCGGACAATATTTGCAAATTCTTGTTCGTTCATTGGCTACAAGTGTGAAACAGCGGCAAGCCAACAGGTATTAGTACGGCTTTGCACCTCTGTTCTTTTTATACTAAGACGCAGGCCGCAGTGATTTACTACAAAAAAAGTAGCAAAAAACTGCGGCCTGCCTGAAAAAACTGTTGGAAAGTTGAACTGCTGCCAGCGTGCATTCGGAAAATGCGCGGATTTACGCGTTATCACCCTCCATGTCGCAAGCAGTTAATGTTCGACATTTAAAATGGTGCGAAGCGCTAAGAGTGCCATTTCTACACTCGGCACATCGTTGACCGTCATTCGCCGCTTTCCGCCCGCTTCGTCAAGCTTGCAGCGCTTGTAGGAATTAGTGGCATATTCGATGATGCGTTCAAATGTTTTGCTTTGGTAAAAAGCACTTTCCGGGTTCGAAACGAAGTAGAGCGTCATGCGTCGTTTGCGCAGCGTCAGCCTTTCAGCTCCCGCCTTGCGGCCAAGCGCCCGCAGCGGCACAATGCGCAACAACTCCTCGCCCTCGGGCGGCAAAGGACCGAAGCGGTCAATCATGCGCTGGCGGAAAGCAGCAATCTGTTCGTCGGTGCTGAGCGAATCGAGTTCGCGGTAAAGCAGCATGCGCTCTGTAGCTCCCGGCACGTAGGTTTCGGGAAAGTAAGCATGCAGTTCGCACTCCACCGTGCAGTCGTCGATGAAAAATTCACCGCCCAGGTCACCCTTTTCAGCCAGTTCCTGTGCGTAAAGGTCGGCAAACTCGTCGTTCTTCAGTTCCGTAACCGCTTGCGCCAGAATTTTCTGGTAAGCCTCGTAGCCCAAATCGGCAATGAAACCGCTTTGCTCTGCACCGAGCAAATTACCGGCACCGCGAATGTCGAGGTCCTGCATGGCAATGTGAATGCCCGAACCCAAGTCGCTGAAATTTTCGATGGCTTGCAAACGGCGGCGCGATTCGGCCGGCAGCAAAGACAGCGGGGGAGCCAGCAAGTAGCAAAACGCCTTGCGAGAACCGCGTCCTACGCGACCACGCATTTGGTGCAAGTCCGACAAACCGAAGTGGTGCGCCGCATCAATGATGATGGTGTTGGCATTGGGAATGTCGATGCCGTTTTCAACAATGGTGGTCGAAATCAGCACATCGTAATCATAGTTGACAAAACCCATGATAACCTTTTCGAGCTGATCGGGCGGCATTTGTCCGTGGCCGATGGCAATGCGCGCATCCGGCACGTATTTGTGAACCAGGTCGTGGAGCGTATAGAGCGAAGCTACGCGGTTCGTGACGATATACACCTGTCCGTTGCGGCTCATTTCAAAGTTAATGGCCTCGGCAATTACCTCATGCCCAAAGGTATGCAGCTCCGTTTGGATAGGGCGGCGGTTAGGCGGTGGCGTTTGAATTACGCTAAAGTCGCGCGCCCCCATCAGCGAAAACTGCAGCGTACGCGGAATGGGCGTGGCCGACATGGTCAGCGTGTCGACGTTCGTTTTCAGCTGTCGCAGTTTTTCCTTCACGGCCACCCCAAATTTCTGTTCCTCGTCGATGATGAGCAGTCCCAGGTCCTTCCATTTTACGCTTTTGCCAATGAGTTTGTGCGTTCCTACCAGGATGTCGATGTCGCCGTTCTGCAAATCCGTCAGCACCTTTTTGGTCTGTGCCGTAGAGCGTGCGCGGCTGAGGTAGTCCACCCTGACCGGAAAATCCTTGAGTCGGTTGGCAAAAGTTTTGTAATGCTGCAAAGCCAGCACCGTGGTCGGCACCAACACTGCCACCTGCTTGCTGTCAGCCGCCGCCTTCATGGCTGCACGCACGGCGATTTCCGTTTTGCCAAATCCCACGTCGCCACATACCAGACGGTCCATTGGTTTCGCGCTTTCCATGTCGGCTTTCACCTCCTGCGTCACGCGAAGTTGGTCGGGCGTATCCTCGTAGGCAAATCCAGCTTCAAGTTCGTGCTGCATGAACGAGTCAGCGCTGAACGCGAATCCCTTTTCCTCTTTTCGCTGCGAGTAAAGTTTGATTAAGTCGCGTGCAATGTCCTTGATGCGTTTTTTCGTGCGTTCCTTCAGCTTTTCCCAAGCCCCTGTTCCGAGTGTGCTGATGCGCGGTGGTTCGCCCTCCTTGCCTTTGTATTTCGACACTTTTTGCAGCGAGTGAATCGACACATACACCGCATCGTCGTTCTTATACGTCAGCTTAATCATTTCCTGCATTTCGCCATCGGCCGTCGGCATGCGCACGAGTCCTGCAAAGCGTCCAACGCCGTGATCCATGTGCACAATGAAGTCGCCCGGCTCGAACTGCATGATTTCCTTCAGCGTCAGCGCCATTTTCGCATCGCGTGCATGGTCGCTCTTCAGGTTGTATTTATGAAAACGGTCGAAAATCTGGTGGTCCGTAAAGCAGCACACCTTCAGGTCGTTGTCGGTAAAGCCCGCGTGCAGTGTTTTCGACACTGGAATAAAGAAGTCGCGCTGCGCCCCCATTTCCTCGAAAATGTTTTGCAAGCGTTCATTCTGTTTGGCACTGTCCGCCAAGATATAAATTGTGTAGCCCGCAGCTTTCAGTTCGCCCAAGTTGCGGCGCAGCAGTTCGAAGTTTTTGTGAAACAGCGGTTGCTGCGTCGAGTTGAACTGCACAATAGCCGCCGGCGTGCCCAAGGGTTGCGTACCGATGTTCACCCGTTGTAGACCCGCAACGCCCCGCAGCAAAGCCTCGCCCGTAATCAGCAAGTTTTCCTTATTGAAGCGTTCACGCATTTCAGCCTCCTCCATCTCCGAAGTCGGTTCCTGCGCCATCATGGCCTGCTGTGCAAAACCTTCGGCATAGATGCGGTCAATATCGTCGTGAATCAGCGCCAAATCCTTTACCACCAGCACCGTGTCGGCCGGCAGATAATCCGTCATAGGCACCATGCCCAGTGCCCCCTGTTCAGCGTCGGGCACAATGCTGACTTCCGTCCGTCGTTCGCGCGAGAGCTGCGTCTGCACCTCGAACGTACGGATAGAGTCAATGTCGTCGCCAAAGAAGTCGATACGGAATGGATATTCAGCGGCAAATGAATAAATGTCGAGAATGGAGCCACGCACGGCAAATTCCCCCGGTTCGTACACATAGTCTCTGCGTTTGAAGCCCAATTCCATGAGTTGCCGGCTCAGTTCCGTCAAGTCGAACACATCGCCCTCCTTCAGGTGCATGGTTCGTTCGGCCATAGTTTGCGGTGGTGTCACCTTTTCGGCCAATGCCGCCGCATGGCTCACCACGAAGAGCGGTAAGTTTTTTCCCGTTTTGCGTCGCTGCTCGTAGCTGCTCAGTTGGTTCAGCACCTCAGTGCGCAATATTTCGTTGGCCGCATCACGCTGCGCATATTTCACCGCCCGGCGGTAAGTTGAAGGAAAAAAGAGCGCGCGTTCGTCGCCCAAAGCCTGGTGCAGGTCGTGATAGAAGTAGCCTGCTTCCTCCTCGTCATTGAGCACAAACAGCATCACGCGCTTCACCGCCTTCGACCGTTCGGCCAAAGCAGCAAATGCCATGGGCGCAGCCGAAGCCTGCAACCCCTGAGCGTGAATCAGAGTTGTTTTTGGGTCAGAAAGCAGTTCTGCCAAAGCCCCCACTTTGGGGTGTGTTGAAAATTTCGCTAATAGTTCGCTAATGTCCATGCCCAATGCTATCAGAAGTTTGAGTAATTATGTAAAATAATGAGGAACACCTATTTAAAACTGTTCACGGCCTCGGCCACCATTTGCGCTTCAGACGCCGAGAGCACCTGGCTCATAGGCAGCGAAAGTTCCTGTCGGTGAATGCGTTCAGTTATTGGTAGTGAGCATTTTGGTTGGTTCCATTCCGCCTTAGCGTAACATTCCTGTTCGTGCGGTGCGATGGGGTAATGAATCAAGGTTTGCACCCCGCAAGCCGCCAGATGCGCCTGCAACTCGTCGCGCCGTTCGCAAAACACGGGAAACAAGTGATACACGTTTTGCGTATCGGGCAATCGTCGGGGCAACCGTACCAAGGGATTATTCAGTTCGCGGTAGTAAAAATCAGCCAACGCCTGTCGTTTGGCATTATCCTCGTCCAGATAGTTCAGTTTCACGTCGAGCACCGCCGCATCGAGTTCCGACATGCGGCTGTTGATGCCCTGGTATTTAAACACATATTTTCGTTCGCTACCGTAATTACCCAAAGCCCGTATAACCTCAGCCAGTTCGCAGTCGTTTGTAGTTACCGCCCCCGCATCGCCGAAAGCACCCAAGTTCTTACCGGGGTAAAAGCTGTGAGCAGCTGCATTGCCCAGCGCACCCGTTTTTATTCCCTTCCATTCGCAGCCCTGACTTTGCGCACAGTCCTCCATCAGCAGCAGTCTGTGTTTGCGGCAAATTTCGTCCAACATTTCGTTATAAGCCACACGTCCGTAAAGGTGCACCGTCATGATGCCCTTGGTGCGCGGTGTCAGCGCCGCTTCGATGCGTTCCGTGTCGAGTTCCAGGTTATCGAACGTAGGTTCCACCGGCACCGGCACCAGTCCGTTATCCGTGATAGCCAGGAAAGTTGCGATGTAAGTATTGGCCGGCACCACGATTTCGTCGCCCTCGGTCAGTCGCCCCAATTCTTTGTATCCGCGAATAATCAGACGCAGCGCGTCGAGTCCGTTAGCCGTGCCGACACATTCCGTCGTACCTATATATTGTGCATAATGTTTTTCAAAGCGCAGCGTTTCGTTACCTTGCAGAAACCATCCGCTGTCGATTACCCGTGCTGCCGCCTCTTTGTATGCTTGAGCGTGCAGTTGGGTAATGGCCTGTAAATCTAAGAACTTCACCATAGTGTCAGTTATTTTTTACCAGCATAATTCAGAAATTCGTTGTAATCTCTGATGTAATCCTCCTCATCGTAGTTGTGCGAAGTCAGCACCAAGCAAATGCTTCCCGACGAGAAACCCTGTTCCGAAGCCCAGATGCCTGGCGGCACATGCAGCCCCTCGTAGGGTCGGTTCAGCTGCACGGTTCTTTCGTTTTCGCCATCGTTCAGCACCACTTCAAACGAGCCCGAGGCAGCAATCATAAACTGGTGGCAAGTTTTGTGAGCATGCGCCCCGCGGTCCTTTCCACCCGGAATATCGTAGATGTAGAACACGCGGTTAATTGGAAACGGCACATGCATTTCTTCGTATAAATAAGTAAGGTTGCCTTCCGGATCGTGAATTTTGTTCAGTTCGCAGGGCGAGCAGTCAAACACGTTGCGCACCTCGCGGCTGATTTCGCGTCCGTTCATTTCGTGCGCTTTCACCGACGTCAGGTAGTTTGGCGAATGCGTTTCGATGCTCGGATCGTTGCGCCAGCGTTTAAACTCCTCATAGTTCATGATGTAATCGTTTTCGTCGTAATCGGTCGACGAAAGCACAAGTACGAGCGAATTTGTGGCAAAGTTAGTCATCGTGCGCCACAATCCGTTGGGCACATACAGTCCGTGAAAAGCCCTGTTCAGCGAAACCGTCTGTTTGTGTTTACCATCGTTCAGTACCACGTCGAAGCTGCCCGACAGCGCCACGATAAACTCCTCGCTCTGCTTGTAGGCATGACCGCCGCGGTCGCAGCCGCCGGGCACATCGTATATCCAATACACCCGTTTTATGGCAAAAGGTATATGGTTCATCTGTTCGATGAACGACAAATTGCCTCGCGGATCTTCAATCTTGGGCAGTCCCAACAATTTCGCATCGTAAACACTGTTCATACGTCATTTCTTAAAAGTAGAAAGCCCCACGTCGGGGCAAGGCTTATAACTGTTATGCAAACACTTTGCTTACAGAACAGGACTTCAAAGATACGCCAAACCCGAAACGTGACCAAACTACCGGGCGAAGAAACTTTTTAAAAATGGCTTTCTGCCTCCTTTTTTCCGCTTGCCCGATGCACTCATCCGGTTCACACTCGTTCCGAAAACCCTCAATGCTCACCGCCGTATTCGTCGATGGCATTGAAGCAAGGACACATTTTCAGATATTCAATAGGCTCAATTTTACCGTTGCCGTTCAAGTCGGGCGACAAATCGCGATGCCCCACCACCAAAGCCTTGGGATACATCCATTTCAGTTTTTCCACAAGGTGTTTCAGCGTTTTTCGTTGAGCCTCCGTCCGCGTGTCGCAAGCCACCGTCTTGCCGTTTTTCAAGGTGCGGATTCCACCCACGTAAGCCACATGTATGGCATTCGCATTGTGTCCTTTCACCCCGTTAGTCACCTCGTGGTCCATAGCCAGCTGCACCCATTCGCCGTTAGCCTTTACCACATAATGATAGCCCGGTTTTCGCCAATGCAGCACCTTTTTCCAGTACGTTTGAATGCTGCTGATAGCGGTTTGCTCACTTGTAGCCGTGCAGTGAATAACAATGAGCCGAATGTTTCTTTTTTTCATCATCATCTTGTCTGTTGTTTTTTCAAACTTCGTTTTTTCAGTCGTAAATCATTGCCGCCGATAACGTTTTCGGCAATTACTTTTTGCAGATATCGCATCTGCCTTTTATCCAGTTTTTTGTCATAAGGCCGCCACCCCAAGTCAATCAGCCGTCGCATCACCAAGCGTCGGTTCATGATGTAATCGTGCAGTAGCCGTCGTGCATACTCGTCCGACCGTCCGGGAAATACAGCAAGTGCAAATTCCGTTTTTGTCATTTTTATTTCAGGAGTTTTTTGTTTTGATTTTTTCATGGTCACAATGTAGAAACTAAGCAAGTTCAAGGTTGAATGTTCCTAGGCGCATCTACCTATTGTTGCACCCACCATCGTTTGTTTTTTCTTTGTAAAAGGCCTTTTTGCTAAACGCTGCAGTTCGTTCAGTCTGCCTCAAAAAAAATAAGTTTCTGCCCCATAATAAAGGGGGAGGTTAAAACAAATAGGTTGAATAATTATCAATACCTACTTCTCACTCGTAAAAGTTCTTGTTATCCTAAATCCTGATGCAAAGATATAGTAGCCCAATGCCCCAAACCAAATTTCTGCCCCATCTTTTCTTTTTTATTAACGCCACAAGGCCTTTCCAAAAAATCGTGTTGCACCTTGTCGCATTTTAACTCCCATTTTCGTCCAACATGCTTCGGCCGTGAGTTTCGCTTAGCAATCTCGGCTTTGTGGGTTTGGGCTGTCGGCGTGTCGAAAAAAAAGCGTAACTTCGCACATCCGCAAGGCCGTAATCAAGTCACCATGCCTGCTCACCGAGCACCGATAGGCCAAACCGCAATTTTACCCCCTCCCGAAGTGAACCCTCTTTTATTTAAGTAGGTGTTCCTAATTATTTTTACATTTGAATGGTGCAAAAACGCTGTGCAAAGTAAATAAGTCGTCTAAACTTTTCTGACGAAGATTGAATTTCATAAAAGTTCAGATGACTTCAAAAATACGTCGATAGAATTATATAAATAGTTTTGAACACCTGCTTACATGACCCTACACCTGTTCAACCCCTCACACGATGAGGCCCTGGCCGCCAACTCCCCCTATTATTATCCCTCAACCATAGCCCGACGGTTGCAAACCGAATGGGGTCTCCTCCCCGTGCTGTGGGCCCAGCCCGGCGACTGCGTGCTTGTGGACGAAGACACCCTGCAAACCCTTTCGGACCAGGCAGATAGTTGCGGCAGTGTATGGGCCGAAAAACTCTCGGCCGTGCGTCTGCTCACCCTTCGCCAACTCACTCCCCGGCTTTGGCAGCAAATCACCCACATCATGCCCTGGGGCTGGGACCCCCTCCAGCGCCATCGCCTGCGCAAAGCCGGAGCACCCGAAAACCTCCTCCCCTCCGACGAAGAGCTTGCCCACATTCGCCAGCTAAGTAGTCGCGAAAGCACCGTATGCCTGCTGCCTCAACTCGTTGCCCAACTGCGGCAAATGGGCATTCACGCCGTGGGCGAAACCCGTTTGGTGCGCAGTCTCGACGGGGTCAGCCAAGCCCTTGCATCGTGGCAGCGCGTGGTGTGTAAAAGTCTGTGGTCCGCGTGGGGGGTAAAAGTCGGTGGTCGGGGAGCGGCCGCGGTGTGTTCGTAATCGACGGGGCAACGACGCCTTCCGACACCGGCCGTCTGCGCCGTCTGCTGCGCGAACAGGGTGGGGTAGAGGTGCAAAAGGCCTACGACCGCCTGCTCGATTTTGCCCTTGAATTTAGCACCGATGGTTCAACAGTGCATTACCTGGGCGCATCGGCCTTCGAAACCAATGCTTCGGGCGGTTATGCCGGCAATATCGTGGCACCGCAGGCCCACATCGAACAGCAAATATGCGCAGCCCTTCACACCGACGAAGCAAGCCTGCGCCGCATTATTCAAACCGTCGGCACCGAAGCCCGGCATCTGCTTGCCCACCGCTACAGCGGCCCCTTTGGCATAGACATGATGGCCGTCGGCACACCGCAAGGACCCGCCCTCATGCCTTGCATCGAACTCAATTTAAGGCGCACAATGGGCCATGTGGCACTGAATGTGGCAAAACTTACGTTAAAACGCGAGTTCCTGCCGCCCCAACTGCAAAATTTGTGGTATTTTTACACCTGATTTACGGTTGGTTCGTCTATCCATCTTGCCCCAGGCAAATATCGGCAAGCCGTATCTAAAAAACAGCATTTTAAGAACTACCCTTCATTCTGTCAATTTTTAAAGTTTATCATACACACAATGAAAAAAGCATTACTCCTGCTCTGCCTTCTGGCAAGCACACTCACGGCTGCTGCCCAGTTCGAACAAGGTAAAAAATACATCAGCACCTCGTTTTCAGGTTTAGGTCTGTCGTACAGCGGAAGCGAAAAGTTCCGTTTGGGCGTGAATGCCAAAGCAGGTTATTTCGTGGCCGACTGCCTTTTGCTGCACGGCGATGTCAACTACAATCACACCCGTGCCATCGACGACGTATCGGTTGGTGCCGGTGCGCGCTACTACTTCGACCAGTGCGGCATTTACATGGGTGCCGGTGCGCAGTATGTACACTACACGCCCAACAGCAACGATGTGCAAATCCCCCTTGAAGTAGGTTACGCTTTCTTTGTGAACCGTTTCATCACCATTGAGCCTTCATTATATTATAAGATGTCGCTCCACGATTTTTCTGACAACAGCACCTTTGGTTTCAACATAGGCATCGGTTTTTTCTTCTAAGCAGGTGTTGAAATTCATTTACACATTTCTGTATTCATGACTGAAATATCCACTTTAGGCGAATTCGGACTCATTGACCACCTCACGGCCGACCTCAAGCCCGTCAACGATTCCACCCTCATGGGTGTGGGCGACGACTGTGCCGTGATGCGTTACACCACCGATGCCGCCGATCCCCGCCGCCTGCTCAGCACCACCGACATGCTGATGGAAGGCATTCACTTCGACCTCACTTACACCCCGCTCAAACACCTCGGCTACAAGGCAGCCGTGGTCAATTTTTCCGACGTGTATGCCATGAACGGCACCCCGCGTCAGCTCTTGGTCAGTGTAGCCGTAGGTCGCCGTTTCAAGGTTGAACACCTCGACGAACTTTATGCCGGTTTGCGCTTGGCTTGCGAACGCTACGGAGTCGACCTCGTTGGTGGCGACACCACCTCCTCAGTAACCGGTTTGGCCCTGAGCCTCACCTGTCTGGGCGAAGCCAATGCCGACGACATTGTGTACCGCTCGGGAGCCCACGACACCGATCTGCTCTGCGTCAGCGGAAACCTGGGCGCAGCCTACATGGGCCTCCAGCTGCTCGAACGCGAAAAGCGCGTGTTCGAATCGCAGCACACCAGCGAACCCGAAGCCCAGGCACAGCCCGACTTTGCCGGACGCGAATACCTCATTGAGCGCATACTCAAACCCGAGGCACGTCGCGACATTGTGCAGCGCCTGCGCGAGGCCGGTATCCGCCCCACGGCCATGATGGACATTAGCGACGGCCTTTCGTCTGAAATCATGCATATTTGCCGACGCAGTCAAACGGGTTGCCGCCTCTACGAAGAACGCATCCCCATCGACTACCAAACGGCCATTACTGCCGAGGAATTCAACTTCAACGTCTACACCGCAGCCCTCAATGGCGGCGAGGACTATGAACTCCTGTTCACCGTTCCCCTCACCGACCACGAACGTGTATCGGCCATCGACGACGTCAAGGTTATCGGCCATATCACGCGCGCCGAACTGGGCACGAAGCTCGTTACCCGCGACGGCAATGAGTTCGACCTTAAGGCTCAAGGTTGGAATCCGCTGGCTGCTGAATAAAGCATCCACTTCTGTACCCCAATCAGGCTACATCTCAACATCAAATGCGATGCTGAGATGTAGCCTGATTTTTTTTATCTCTTGCGCAGTTGCATAACCCACAGCGCTTTCACTGCAGCGCATCCCCATCCGCCCAGCCGGCTGCTCCGTTCTATATTTGTTTGCAAATGTGTTAAAATCAATACGCGCAGCACAAGCGTTGAAAAAAGCCGCCTTTCTTCTGAAAACCGCACCTTGCTATTTATATTTAACGGCAAAATTATTTTTATGACGTGTTCTGTCAAATATTATGATGTAATTTGCAGTCAGAATCAGTTGTCTACCAATAAAAGTTAAGTTATGATGAACAAAAACATCTTTTCTATGAAACAGCAGCAGTATGATGAGAGAACTTTACCCGAATGGTATAGCCTCAGAGGCCTTACGTCGTGGTTAGCGGCTTCGAAACCGATGTGCAGTGCGGCCAAGCTTTATTCGTTTATGCTTGATGAAACAGTTACTGCGCGTCAGGCAGTCTACTACTTCTACGCGCAGCTTGCCGCCTTAGGTGTGTTTTTCCCGGCAAATCTCAATGCCGGTTGGCGTGCTTGCGCTTTCCTATTATTCTGTCGTGCAATTTCATTCACGCGTTTGCCTCGTTAAAAAAAAGGTCGTCGGGTAAACTCGACAAGCAGCTACATGTACTGATTCGCAAACTCACTGCAAAGCTTAGTAACAGCTTTGAACAAACTTACTCAAAAAAAACTTAGCACAAACTTAGCCTATGATTCGACTTTAGAAGTTGCCTCCAGCAACCAGAGATGAACAAAACTAAAGACATTCGTCCTTCAGTACTCGAAGTGATGAATGTCTTTTTTTCATGCAGTACAAAATGGCCTGAATAATTAGGAACACTTACTTATATGTTGTCCTTTGCATTAAGGAAGATTCAACGGCATTGAGGCAGCTATTTAACGGGAATGTCGGCAATCAGTACCCCAAGGCTTTGAGCATCAGTCCGGTGTTTTCCTCCAGGCCAAACATCAGGTTCATGTTTTGAACGGCCTGTCCCGAGGCCCCTTTCAGCAGGTTGTCAATGCACACCGTGATGAGCAGTTTGTCAGCATGGCATTCGGCATGAATCAAGCATTTGTTCGTGTTGATTACCTGTTTCAGGTCGATGGCACGTCCCACATAGTGCGTAAACGAAGCCTCGCCGTAAAATTCGCGAAAGGCAGCCTCCACTTCTTCGAGCGATGCGGTGCAGCCGGTGACAATGGTGGCAAACACGCCTCGGGCAAAGTCGGCCCGATAGGACAGAAAGTTTATTTCGCTGGCGAATGTAGGTTGAAGCCCATGCAGCGACTGATTGATTTCGGCCACTTCGTCGCCGTCGAATGCTTTGTAAAGGCACATGTTCCCCGTGATTTGCCCACAAGGCATATCGTCGGCATTCCGAATTTCGGCACCCGTTGCTCCGCTGATGGCATTCACCATTACCTCGCCTCTGAGCAGTCCGGCTTCGGCCAAAGGCAGTAGACCCAACTGTATGCAGGTGGCAAAACAGCCGGGATTGGCCACATGCAGCGCGTTCATAATTTGCAGGCGGTTCAGTTCGGGCAAACCATAGACAAAGTCGTTTTCGTCGGCCTCCATACGGAAATCGGGGGTCAGGTCAATGATGCGCACATCGGCCGGAATGTAATGGGCTTGTTGAAAAGCAACACTGCCACCCTTGGGCAAACAAAAGAATACCACGTCAACGGCATCGAAGGGCAGTTCATCGGTAAAGTACAGGTCAGTTTCGCCATACAAGCCTCCGTGTACGTCGGTCAGCAGTTTGCCGGCAGCGCGTTCGCTGTTCACAAACACGATTTCGGCTTCCGGGTGGTTCAG
>FR901790.1:0-4730 GCA_000437675.1 Prevotella sp. CAG:891 | reverse complement strand
GTTCAGCAGCAAGCGGCACAATTCGCCTGCTGCAAACGAAGTTCCGCCAATAATCCCTATCTTAATCATTGCATTCGCAAGGTAAAGTGGATGGATGAATGTAAAAGTTCTTTGTCAGCGCGTCGGGCTTAGGGCCGTTCGCGCCGGGCGAGCGGTGTTACAGCACCACGCTCTTCACAGCGGGAATCACCGTAGCCAATTCGTCGGTAAATTCCTGTCGCGAGGCATTTTCGCTGATAATTACCAAGATGGTATCGTCGCCCGCAATCGTGCCGGCCACGCTCGAAAGGTGATGGCTGTCGATGTCCGAGGCCAATCCGGCGGCATAGCCCGGCCGCGTATGCAGGATAGCCATGTTGCCCGAAAAGTTAATCGACGAGAACCCGGTATTGCGCAAATACTGTGGCACCACATCGGGTTTCACCGTTCGTCGGTAGAGTGGATTTTCGGGCAAAATGTAACGATACCCGCCGTTACCCAATATTTTGGCTGCATGTAGCTTTGTCAAATCGCGCGAAAGGGTGGCCTGCGTCACAGCCCAACCGTTTTTTGCCAGCTCTTTCAGTATCTCCTCGTGGCTTCCCATTTCGTTGCACGAAAGAATCACGCGTAGCACCTCCAGACGTTGCATTCTTGTTCCCATAGTGTATATTTATTGTGAAATTTCCTGCAAATATACATCATTGTTTCAATATATTCGTTGTTGCTCCTGAATTTCTGTATATATTTCAGTTTAAATGTATATATCTGCCGAATACCTGAAAGTTTATTGTTGCTCCTGAATTTCTGTATATATTTCAGTTTAAATGTATATATATTTGCCGCATACCTGAAAGTTCACTCGCCTTTAAGCACCTTATGCAGCAAGGTTGCAGCGCGGCATGCAGGGAAATAGGCAAAAACCATGTTTTACAACATAAAAATAAACTTTTAGTGCGTTTTTTGATGTTACTAATGATTAAACTTTTACATTTGCATTCACTTCGCTTGCTGTGCTTGCCAACAGACGGCGCGTGGCTACCGGTAACTGCTGAAAATGAGATACTAATAGCACCTCAGTTCAGCCCCACCTTGCTGTCGGCTGTCAAATTGCGGCTTGCGAAAACAGGCGAAAGGCTGAAAACGAAGCGGCACGCATGAGCGTGCAGTTTTGGGACATTCAGCCAGAACCTTGCATTTGTATAACTCACAAAAAACAAAAAAAACACTATGAAAAAGTTTATCCTCATGCTGATGGTGGTATTTGCCGGACTCACGGCCAATGCCCAGCGCACCCCTCACGCCTTTGGTGCGCACTTTGGTGGTTCAACCATTGACTTGGAATACCAGTATCATTTCAGTAAGAAGAACTTTTTGGATGTAACGGCCGGTGTGTTCGACCTCGACGACGGTTTTGCCCTTCAAGCCGTGTACAACTGGAATATCAAGCAGTGGAGCAACTGGACGCCGCGCTTCGGAACCTGGAAGTTCTGGGGCGGTTTTGGTGGCGGCATTGGTTTTTACGATTGCTGCGACCACCACGACGGCATGTTCTTTGGTCCGGTGGGTACGCTAGGCTTTGGTTTCACGCTGAAAGCCGTGCCGCTGACCTTTGGTTTAGACTATCGCCCGATGGTAGCCTTCAACGTAGGCGACGATTTCAACATCATCGACCGCGGTTTTCGCAACATTGGTGTAACCCTCACCTTCCGCTTCTAAGCAACTTACTTTATTTCACATAGCAACGCAGCCGGTTGTGATGAACCTTGATTCATCCAGCCGGCTTTTTTTATTGGCCCTACAAAAAAGGTGTTCGGTTCGTGTGGCGTGAAAACACACAGAACCGAACACCGGCTGATTATTCAGTTGTAGGCAATGCCTACTTTTTTAAAACTCATCGTTGGCATACAGATAGTCGAAAGTACACTGTTTCCATTCCATGATTTCGCCCTCGGCAAAGAAGCGTTTCAGCTCGATGGCAGCAGTTTCGGGCGAATCGGAAGCATGAACAATGTTTTCCTGAAAACTCATACAGTACGAACCGCGAATGGTGCCGGGAGCAGCCAGTCGGCCGTTTGTGGGGCCTGCCAGGGCGCGCACGGCTGCAATGGCATCGACACCCTGCAAACACAAGGCAATGACGGGAGCAGTCATCATTGAATCCTTCACACGCTGGAAAAAGGGTTTCTGACTGAGGTGGGCATAATGCTCGCTCAATATTTCGTCGGTCAGCTGCATCATTTTGCAACCGCAAAGTTGAAGACCTTTCTTTTCGAAAAGGCTGATTATCTCGCCTGCCAAACCGCGCTGCAGGGTGCAGGGCTTGAGCAGTACCAAGGTTTTTTCAATGGCCATAGTAGATAGGGTATTAGAAATGATTGTTTTTACGCGGTAAAGTTACGATAATCTTAACATCTACCAAATCTATTTGCTTCAAAATGCTAACTGCATATTAAAAAAACTCCATCAAACGCTGTCCGCTTGATGGAGTTTTTTGTGAGCAAGGCCTTGCTTGGCGCATGCCGGTTTACTTTACCGAAACCACGAAGCTACCTCCGTGCAGGGCAGCATCGCCCACGGTAATCAGAGCCGTACCAGGTTTTTTGGCACGTACCTTCACCACCATGCCTTCGCCGGCAGCCACAGCTACCGCACTGTCGGAACTCCATGCCGCATAAGGGGGCACTCCTTCGTAAACGATGTTTTCCTTCGCTTCGCCCACTGTCATGTCAAGGCGTTGTTGGGCAAATTTCAACTGACCTGTCGTTTCGTTGTCGTCGTCGCAGGCCGAAAAGGTATAAGTAGTTGCAGCAGCCAAGGTAGCTGCAAAAAAGGCAAGGATAATTGATTTTTTATGTGTCATATCAAAAAGTGAATATAGGTAATAGGCAGTTCTGCACGCAAAGTAACACAAAAAAAAGCATAATACGTTCGTTTTTACCTAAAAAATGCCCGTTTTCTGACTTCTAACCACATGCGAGTGGAGCCAAACAAACAGTTGGTCAACAAATATCCCCCACGGCTTGCCTGCCGTGTCGCGAAATGTGGCTAACTTTGCGTTCGCAAAAACCTAATCACTCACACTCAACTTCGTATATTGTAATGACAAAACGTAAAGTTGCCCTGGTACTGTCGAGTGGCGGTGCGCGTGGCTACGCCCACATTGGCGCCATCGAAGCACTCGAAGAACGCGGTTTCGAAATCACTTCGGTAGCCGGCACTTCGATGGGTGCACTGGTCGGAGGCATGTTCTGCGCCGGCAAACTCGACGAAGCTAAGGAATGGTGCCACACCCTTACCACGCGCGATATGCTTTCGTATGCCGACTGGGCACTCTCGATGAACCATTTGGTCAAGGGCGATAAAATTATCCGCCAGCTGAAATCCATTGTGCCCGACGTCAACATCGAAAACCTCGACATTCCGTTTTGTGCCGTAGCAGCCGATCTGCAAACACAGCGCGAAGTGGTGTTTCGCACCAAAAGCCTGTATCGTGCCATCCGGGCTTCCATCTCCATTCCCACACTGATCAAGCCCGTACGCTTTGGCGAGCACATTGTTGTTGACGGCGGCATAGCCAACCCCTTGCCGCTCAACCGCGTGGCGCGTACCGAAGGCGATTTGCTCGTTTCGGTCAATGTGAGCGCACCGATGAGCGAAAACGTGAGCCAACTGAAACGCCATGCCCGCGAAATAGCCGGTAGCAGCAAGTTTTCAATCGAACGCATGATGCAGCATTTCGTGCCCGACGAGGTAGACAGCAACTACTTCACACTCGGCGTAGCAGCCATGACCATGCTCATTCAGCGCAACACGGTGTTGGCGCAAAAACTGAACAAGCCCGACATAGCCGTGAACATTCCGATGAACCGTTTCAACGTGTTCGACTTTGAACTGGCCGAACGCATTACCAAAGAGGGGTATCTCAGCACCATCGAAGCGATTGATGCCTGGGAGGCTCAAAATCATTAAACCGCTATCAATTATGCCCATCATTCATATCGACAGCCTGACGCATCCCGGCGTGGAAGTGTTCAGCCATCTCACCGAAGCCCAACTGCGCAACCGCCTAGAACCCGGCAAGGGGGTGTTCATCGTTGAAAGTCCGAAAGTCATTCGCGTAGCCCTCGATGCCGGTTACGAACCGCTGTCGCTGCTTTGCGAGGAAAAACACCTCACGGGCGATGCAGCTGACATTGCGGCACGCTGTGCCCATCTGCCCATCTACACCGGGCAGCGCGAACTGCTGGCCGCACTCACGGGCTACACACTGACGCGCGGTGTGCTGTGTGCCATGCGCCGTCCGCAGCCATTGAGCGTGGAGCGTGTGTGCGAAGGGGCGCGTCGCGTAGTAGTTATCGACGGAGTAGTCGACACCACGAACATCGGAGCCATATTCCGTTCGGCAGCAGCCCTCGGCATTGATGCCGTATTGCTCACGCCCACCTCGTGCGACCCCTTGAACCGCCGCGCTGTTCGCGTGTCAATGGGTTCCGTGTTTCTGGTGCCCTGGACGTGGCTCGACGCCCCGATTCAGAGCCTCAATGCCGTGGGATTCCGCACGGTAGCCATGGCCCTGACCGACCGTTCGGTATCCATCGACGACGAAGTGCTACGCCGCGAACCCAAACTGGCCATCATCATGGGCACCGAAGGCGACGGTTTGCCGCACGAAACGATTGCTGCCGCCGACTATGTGGCGCGCATTCCCATGTCGCACCAGGTCGACTCGCTCAACGTAGCCGCCGCTG
>FR901789.1 GCA_000437675.1 Prevotella sp. CAG:891 | reverse complement strand
GTAGAGAATAGCACGTTCGTTCATCCATGAATCAAATACAGCACAGATTGCACCCCACAATTGTTCCATAGGATTTGTAGGGAATTCGCGGTGAGTTTGTTCAAAAATAGCTTTCTTAAAACGAACTACAAGTTCCTTGAGGTCTTCAACTTCAAGTTCATTGTCAAGTTCTACGCCCTTGGCTTTTTTAACATCCTCGATGATAGCCTCAAACGGATCGACATCCTCTTTGTTTACAGGCTTCATACCCAATACTACGTCACCATACATCTGTACGAAACGACGATATGCATCGTAAGCGAAACGAGGATTATTTGTTTTGCGAGCCAATCCCTCAACAACTTCATCATTCAAACCAAGGTTCAAGATAGTATCCATCATACCTGGCATTGAAGCGCGTGCACCAGAACGTACTGAAAGTAAAAGGGGATTTTCGATATCACCAAATTTACTATTCATCAGTTCCTCTACGAGGTGAAGGCTTTTTTCTACTTCTTCTTTTAATAATGCAACAACATTATCTTTGCCAATTTCGTAATATTCATTACAAACGTCCGTAGTAATTGTAAATCCCGGAGGTACGGGAACACCAATTAAATTCATCTCGGCAAGGTTGGCACCCTTACCACCAAGTTCGTTTCGCATATCGGCACGGCCTTCAGCCTTACCATTACCAAACGAATAAACTCTTTTCTGGTTTTTCATGGTTAATTAAATTATATAAATTGTCATTAATTCGAAATATATTTCTACACTCTCTTAACCGAATAAAATTCAGTATAGATGCAAAATTATAAATTTATTTTTAATATCGCAAACAAAAATGCCACATTTTACATGCCTCGTTTATCCAGTATTCAAATGCTAAAGTACAAATTAAATGCAAATCTTTTCTTATAAAAGTCTAAAATATATTCATAAGAATACGTCGCTCTTTAATTTTATTTACATCTAAAATTCTTTACTTTCTATTGGAATTAACTTTATGCTGATTTTTCATCCTAAAAACAAAGCAATGCTTAAATCCATTCAATGGGAGGGCACAAGTACCACAATCCAAACAGCCATTCCTACAACATCTCTATTAACTTTCTGAAAATACCTTTTATTTCTTGAACATAACTGGCTATAGCTTGTATAGCCAAATAAACATGTCGCATACATCAATGAGTCCCCCTACCCCACCAACAAGTTCCAAAGGATAGGACATTCATTACAATCATAATGGCAAATGCCATAGCAAGTTTTGTTTAATTTTTAACAGTGATAAAATTCACATTCCATCATGCTCTCATTGTTAAGATACATCCTAATGATTCTTGACATTTCAAGCATTCTTCTTTCATAATATATCGTTGATTATAACCCTAGCAAGGATATAAATATTGAGCCATACAAAAGAATTTCATACCCTCGGAATAAATGAAAAATAATAGCTTAGTCAAACTGTACCTACTAAATAAATAAGAATTCCCCTAATTCATGAACTGCTAAAACTTTCATGAATTAGGGAAAAGGAAGCTCTCCATTACTACTTCGGACAACTAGCTTTTATTCATTATAGTATGCCTTGGGTAATGCTCTGCAGTTATAAGTTGAGGCCATGACTTCACCATAAGCACCGGCAGAACGAAAAGCAATAAAATCTCCTCGTTTGGTTAAAGGCAGACGTTCATTACTACTGAACACATCGCTGCTTTCACAAATAGGACCAACAACATCATAGGTTTCCATTGTACAATCTCCATTTACTGATATATTTTCAGTAAAATGATGTGAGCCATACATAGCAGGACGAATCAAATCAGTAAAACCAGCATCAACAATTAAAAAATTCTTGGTATGTCCCTGTTTCACATATAGTGTCCGGGCTATTAAGCTTCCGCATTGAGCAACAATACTTCGGCCCAATTCGAAATGTAATTGTTGATGACTTCTAATTTGCAAATATTCCGAAAATATTTCGAAATAAGTTGAGAAATCTGCAATGGGGTTAACTTCTGGATTATCGTAATCAATGCCTAACCCACCGCCAACATTGATACTCTGTGTTACAATGCCACATTCTTCAAGAGAATCTTGAATTTCATTGATTTTGTAGCATAGATTCTTGTACACTTCAAGGTCAAGAATTTGACTTCCGATATGAAAATGCAGCCCAATGTATTTCACGCCTTGCATTGAGTTTGCCATACGAATTGCAGGTATAACATCTGCAATATCAATGCCAAATTTATTTTCATTCAATCCGGTGGTAATTTTTGCATGCGTATGAGCATCAACATTGGGATTAACTCTGAAAGCTACATTAGCTACCGTATTCATATCCATAGCTATTTCGTTAATAGCTTCCAATTCTGGAATACTTTCAACATTAAAACTATGAATGCCAATAGTTAGTGCATTTCGTATTTCTTTGTCGCTTTTTCCAACTCCTGCAAACACTATTTGTGAAGGATTAAACCCATTTTCTGCAGCAACCTGTACTTCTCCTCCCGACACACAGTCTGCTCCAAAACCTGTTTGCGAAATAATCTGTAAGATTCGAGGATTCGCATTTGCCTTTACTGCATAGTGTACTACAAAATTAGGTTTATCTTTTACAATCTGCTTAATTGTATCCAATGTATTGCGTAAAAGCGCAAGATCGTAATAATAGAATGGAGTGTCAAGCGATTTGAATCGTTCTAAGGGATAAATCATAGGTAGATAATGCTTTGTTATAGAGATGTGAACTACTGCAAAACTAAAGATTTAGGGATTTTCAAATGCGATTTCATATAAAAAGAGAAGAGTATGCAACATGATGAACTCAAAAGCATCAGTTACATACAGTTCTCTTTATGATGAATAAGTGAAGCTATTTAGTTAAAAAGCTTATCACTCAAGGCGCACAGAGCTTCCTTTTTATCCGTATCTTTTACAAGGAAAGAGATGTTATGGTTACTGCCACCATATGAAATCATACGAACAGGGATTTGATTAAGAGCCTCGGTAACAAGAGTTTCAAAACCTACATTTCCCCAACGTAAATCACCTACCACGCAGATGATACACATATTTTCGTCAATTTCAACCGTACCATATTTCTTTAATTCCTCTGTAATATTGGCAAGGTGAGCATTATTGTCAATAGTTAAGGTAACCCCCACTTCACTGGTTGTAACCATATCCACCGGAGTTTGATTAGTTTCAAATATTTCAAACACTTTGCGTAAGAAGCCGGTAGCTAAAAGCATTCGAGATGAAACAATCTTAATTGAAGTGATATTATCCTTTGCAGCTACGGCTTTGATGGTTCCCTTTTGCATTTTGTTATTGATGATGGTTCCAGGCGCAGACGGATCCATTGTATTTAGCAGTTTTACAGGAACACCGGCATAGCGAGCAGGCTGAATGCAAGTGGGATGAAGAATTTTGGCACCAAAATAGGCCAATTCAGCAGCCTCTTCAAAGTTGAGCTGACGAACAGGTGTTGTGTTAGGCACAAAACGCGGGTCATTGTTGTGCATACCATCAATATCAGTCCATATTTGGATTTCTTCGGCAGCCAATACTGCACCAATGAGGCAGGCAGTATAGTCAGAGCCACCACGTTGCAGGTTATCAATATCACCTACTTTATTGCGACAGATAAAACCTTGAGTAATATAAAGTTCATAACCTGCATTATGTTTCATAATATCTGACAAGTGTTCCTTAATATAAGGCATGTCAGGTTCACCATTGTCATCAGTACGCATATAGTCCAAAGCAGGAATGAGGTTCACTTTAACTCCCAATTCCTTGAGGTAATTAGTAACCATATTCGTACTCATCAATTCACCCTGTGCAAGAATTTCCTTCTCAAGTTTTGCTGAATACTCTTCAGCAGTAAGGTGATGCAAGTGCATAAATATATTCAAAAGCAACTCGCGAGTTTCTTTAACAGTCGATTCCGAAGAGTATAATTCTTCGATATGCTGCAAATAAATGTTACGAAGCTTGTTAATAACATTATTGGCAGCCTCAGGATTGCGCTTTTGAATATAATCAGCAATTTCGACCAATGAATTCGTAGTGCCTGACATTGCTGAAAGAACTACTATTTTTTGTTGTCCGTCATTAATCAACTGACAAACTTCCTTCATTCGCTGTGGTGAACCAACTGAAGTTCCACCAAACTTAAGTATTTTCATAAAGATAAGATGTGTATGCAATATAATAGGGAGCACTGAAACTTCCGAACTTATTGACTGTCTATCCTTTAAATGTGATATTGAAAATAAGTACAGAAAGTACAAACCCCATTGATTTATAAATAATAATGCTGTAAACCGTCAATCAAGCTTGTGGGATGATTAGTTATAGTTTTGCGTAACGTCAACTATCTGTCCATCTTGACATTGGTAAACAATTCCCGGAAACTCGGTCAAAAGGTGAATGTTATGTGTAACCATAATTACGGCAGCACCCTGTTCACGGATATTTTGCAGAATATTCATAATTTGACGACTTGTGTCGGGATCAAGATTTCCAATGGGTTCATCTGCCAAAATAATTTTAGGACGATTGAGCAAAGCACGAGCTATGCAAATGCGCTGCTGTTCACCACCAGACAATTCGTGCGGAAAGTTATTGGCTTTATCTTGCAATCCAACAAGTTCAAGCACTTCATTGATTCTTTCAGCACGCTCTTTCTTTTTCCAACCAGTGGCTTTCAACACGAAATCAAGATTTTCCTGAATTGTACGTTCGTGAAGAAGCTGAAAGTCTTGAAAAATGATGCCCAACTGTTTACGTAATTGAGGTATATGCTTCTTTTTCAAGTTTAAAAGATCGAAGTCAAGGATACGGGCTTGTCCTTTTTTAACAGGCAATTCGCCATATAAAGCCTTGAGTAACGAACTTTTTCCGCTCCCTACTTTACCGATAATGTACACGAAGTCATTGTTGTCAATTTGGAAGTTCACATTGTTAAGGATAATCTTATCATCGTGTTGAAGTTCGATATTTTGAAGTTCAATGAGCATTGTAAGCTTGTTTTAGATGTTTTATTTGAGTGATAAAAAGACAACAAATGCAATCAGCTAATTGATACAATCAATAAGTAGCTATGTATTATTAGTCAAGTTTAAGAACAGCCAGGAATGCCTTTTGCGGAACCTGAACATTACCAATTTCTTTCATACGCTTTTTACCTCGCTTCTGCTTTTCCAACAGTTTACGTTTACGACTGATGTCACCACCATAACATTTGGCAGTAACGTCTTTTCGTACCTGTTTAACTGTTTCGCGAGCAATAATTTTCGCTCCAATGGCAGCTTGAATTGCGATATCAAATTGTTGTCTTGGGAGCAATTCTTTTAACTTTTCGCACATTCTCCGACCAAAGTAAACAGAATTATCCACATGAGTCAACGTAGAAAGCGCATCGACAGGTTCACCATTCAAAAGAATATCCAATTTCACCAGTTTTGATGGACGGAATTCTATTGGATGATAATCGAATGACGCATATCCTTTAGAGATACTTTTCAGTTTGTCGTAGAAATCAATAACAATTTCAGCTAACGGCATGTCGTAGTATAACTCCACGCGATCGCCCGAAACATATTCCTGCTTTATCAATTCGCCACGCTTACCCAAACATAGTGTCATGATATTGCCAATATAATCCGTTTTGGTAATGATGGAAGCGCGGATATAAGGTTCCTCGATATGATCTATTTCAGTTTGATCGGGCATTCCGGCCGGATTGTGAACTTCAAGCATATCACCGTGCTTATCGTAGATATTGTAACTTACGTTCGGCACTGTTGTAATGACATTCATGTTGAACTCACGATCAAGGCGTTCCTGAACGATTTCCATGTGCAATAAGCCAAGGAATCCACAACGGAATCCGAATCCTAAGGCAACAGATGATTCAGGCTGGAATGTCAGTGAGGCATCATTAAGTTGAAGTTTTTCAAGGCTGGCTCTCAGTTGCTCGAAATCTTCGGTTTCAATAGGATAAACACCAGCAAACACCATAGGTTTAACCTCTTCGAAACCGGAAATGGCTTTGCTACACGGATTATCAACGCTCGTAATCGTGTCACCCACCTTTACTTCGGTTGCTGTTTTGATACCACTAACAATGTAGCCCACATCACCACAACGAAGTTCCTTACGCGGAGACAGATTCATTTTCAACACACCAACCTCATCCGCATGATACTTCTTACCTGTATTGACAAAAAGCACCTCTTCATCCTTGTGAATAGAACCATTAACTACTTTATAGTAAGCAATAATTCCGCGGAACGGATTGAATACGCTATCGAAAATCAATGCCTGCAAAGGAGCATTTTCATCACCTTGCGGTGCAGGAATTTTTTCAATAACAGCCTTCAGAATGTCTTCGACACCTTCGCCGGTTCGACCAGAAGCACGAATGATGTCTTCGCGTTTGCAACCAAGCAAATCGATAATTTCATCTTCGACTTCCTCAGGCATCGAGTTAACCATATCACACTTGCTCAGCACAGGAATAATCTCTAAGTTATGCTCAATAGCCATGTAAAGGTTTGATATAGTTTGAGCCTGAACACCCTGTGTCGAGTCAACGAGCAGCAGGCAACCTTCACAAGCTGCAATGCTGCGTGAAACCTCGTAAGAAAAGTCCACGTGTCCCGGTGTATCAATCAAATTGAGTTTATAAGTCTCATTGTTCAATTGATATTCCATTTGAATGGCGTGGCTTTTGATAGTGATGCCACGTTCGCGCTCCAAATCCATGTTATCAAGCATTTGCCCCTCTGTTACCTGAATGGTTTTAGTATGTTCAAGCAAGCGGTCGGCTAACGTACTTTTTCCGTGGTCGATGTGCGCAATGATGCAAAAGTTGCGTATATGATTCATTAGTTATGCGTAACTGAATTGGTCTGTTTGTTGATTATTTACAAGCGTGATGATTCGTTTATTTGAGGGCTAGAACTTTTCAGCCTCATCAAAGCTAACGGCTTTATTCAGGTCTTTTTCGCTTAACACCACATCATCACCCTGAATAGGCCATTCGATACCAATTGTCGGATCGTTATAACGGATAGAACACTCCGACTCTGGAGCATAGCGATTATCTACTTTATAAGTAAATACAGCCGTGTCACTTAATACCTGAAAACCGTGAGCAAAACCACGCGGAATAAAAAGTTGACGTTTGTTTTCAGCTGAAAGTTCAACCATGACATATTTGCCATAAGTGGGAGAGTTCTTTCGCAAGTCTACGGCGACATCCACTACGCAACCTTGCAAAACACGAACCAACTTTGCTTGTGAGTCATCACCTTTTTGAAAATGCAAACCACGGAGTACACCTCGTGAGGACATCGATTGATTGTCCTGAACAAAGTGTACTTCGTGGCCAATGCCGCGATTAAAATCCTCCTCGCGCCATGTTTCCATAAAATAACCGCGCGCGTCTTCAAAAACGCGAGGTTCCAAAATCCATACGTCAGGAATGTCTGTTTTAATATAATTCATAGGAATATGTTCTAAATTAGGGGAAATTATTTATCACAGGAAGAAACTCTGTAGCTGCATTTTGCCTAGCATAGAGTCCCTTCCTGCAGATGATGTCTGTTTAATTATTTGCTTTCAATGCAAACCTTATCATCGCACAGCGTCGCTTGCAATTGTTTATACTCAGGATGTTCCATAATGTAATCACACAAAGCATCTTCGATGTGACGTTGAATAGCACGTTTCAATGAGCGTGCACCATATTGCGCATCAAATCCTTTGTCAACGATAAAGCGTTTGGTTTCGTCAGTCAATGTCAATTCATAGCCATTTGCCATCATACGCTTCATCAGTTCGTTGAGTTCAAGATTAGCAATTTCAAGTGCATTATCCTTGTTCAGCGGATTAAACATGATGATATCGTCAATTCTATTCAAAAATTCTGGAGCAAATTGTTTCTTCAGAACCTTCATCACAATACCTTCTGCCATTTCGCCTGTAAGTTCTCCTTCAACGCGTTCATATCCCACCCCACGGCCAAACTCGCGTAGTTGGCTGGTGCCACTATTTGAGGTAAGCACAATAATCGTATTTCTGAAGTCAACAGTTGTTCCGTTACCATCGGTTAACCGTCCTTCATCCATAACCTGAAGCAAGGTATTGAACACATCTGAATGTGCCTTTTCAATTTCATCCAGCAAGATTACTGAATAGGGATGACGTCTGACACGTTCAGTCAACTGTCCACCCTCTTCATATCCAACATATCCCGGAGGAGCACCTAACAGTCGACTTACACTGTATTTTTCGCCATATTCACTCATATCAATGCGAATCAAAGCATCTTTTGAGCCAAACATCCACTCGGCAAGGCATTTTACCAGATGAGTTTTACCAACGCCGGTAGGACCTACAAACAAGAACGTACCAATCGGTCTGTCATTTCCTTTTAGCCCGATACGACTACGTGTTATAGCACGAGTCAAACGTTCTATGGCCTTATTTTGTGCAATAACATGCTGTCCGAGAGCCTGCTTCATACCCTTCAGTCGTTCATTCTCGTTCGTTGAAACTCGCGACACGGGCACTCCACTCATCATCGACACAACGTCAGCCACGGTATCACCATTCACTTCCGTTGGATGGCTACGCTGTTCGTTCTGCCATCGAACTGTCATATTTTCCAATTCAATTTGCAGTTGCTGAACTTGATCACGCAAGTTAGCTGCCAGTTCGTAATTTTGATTTTGCGCAGCTTGTAATTTGGCTTCTCTCAGCTGTTCTATTTCCTTTTCCTTGTTTTCCAAGTCCTTTGGAATGCCTGTTCCGGCCAAATGCATGCGCGCTCCGGCTTCATCCATGGCATCGATTGCTTTGTCGGGCAAAGCACGATCAGATACATATCTGACAGTCATATCAACGCAGGCTTGAAGGGCATCGTCCGTGTAAGTTACGTTGTGATGGTGCTCATATTTTCCTTTGATGTTATGCAGAATCGACAGTGTTTCTTCCGGAGTAGTCGGTTCTAACATTATCTTTTGAAAACGTCTATCTAAAGCCCCATCTTTTTCAATTGTCTTTTTGAATTCAGCAATCGTAGTAGCTCCAATGCATTGTACTTCACCACGCGCTAAAGCCGGCTTCAATATATTTGCTGCATCCAAACTTCCAGGAGCAGATCCGGCACCAATTATGGTGTGTATTTCATCAATAAACAGCACAATTTCAGGATGCGTCTTAAGTTCCTGAATCAATCGGCGCAATCGCTCTTCAAATTGTCCTCTGTATTGAGTTCCTGCTACAATAGATGCCATATCAAGAGCTACGATTCGCTTTCCAATAAGTAATCGTGGTACTCGTTTATGCGCTATACTATCTGCCAATCCCTCTACAATGGCACTTTTACCCACACCGGGTTCACCAATAATAATTGGATTGTTCTTTTTACGGCGACAAAGTATTTGGATAACACGTTGAATTTCCGATTCACGTCCGACAACCGGATCTAACCCACCTTTTAGCGCAATGGCTGTAAGGTCTGTACCGAAGTTATCTGTTATCGGAGTATCGCTTGTTCCTTTTTTATTAGGTTCTTTTTGTCGCGCAGCAGGTTCTCCGCCAGCATGATCGTCATTCGGATATGGCGAATCGTCTTCATCTGGGAATTTATATTCCGATTCAGCTTGCTGAGCATCAGCCTCCTTGAGTAAGGTGTCATAAGTCACCTTATGTGAACAGAGCATAGTTTTGGCATCATTATCACGGTCGTGCAAAATAGCTAATGTCAAAAGCAAATCGCTTTGTCGATTTCCATTCGCTATTTTATCCTCAAGCACCAGCAACTTCGTTATACGAACACTAATGCTGTCCAAATCGGGTAATGATTCTGCCGACTGAGGTTCATTTACTTCTGCTGATTCAAGTTCGTTGATAAATGCTCTTTCGATTTCCTGTATGAGTGTGTCAACATTCACACCAAGTTGCTTGAGGAGCGCGACGACGATTAAACCTTCGTCAATAACGCTCATCAGCAAGCATAGAGAATTAGCTTTCGATAATTTATATTTTTGAGCTATTTCTCTGCTGTGTTTTAGTAGGCGGGCAGTTCCCGCATGTACTTCGTTATTCATGCTGTCAATGGATTTGTGTGACATAAAGTCATGCAATAAGTATGCCAGTTAGTAGTTACACATCAATCGGTTGAAACACATAGTCGTATAACCTCTGATTGAAAAGCTACTTTTTGTCACATCCAGCTTTAGTTATTGCGTTTAGAATATCCTTACGGATACTTTTCTATATCATTCGCAAAGTTACTCTAAACTATGCATTTCCAAAAGCAAATCGCCAAATAATTTCATATATTGTAGTCATATATGCTATTTGTTTGAAATAATGGATTATGATTTACGCAACACATATTGACTCTGTTAAAATAGCACGAAGCAAGCCTGCCATTCATACATCATATTCCATCTGCACCTTTTCAATTTTGTCAATAACATGAGCACGTGTATAAATCCTAAATAAATACAAAATACAATTGATAACCTTTTCACTGATTTAAGAGCGTAACACACATTACTCAGACCAACTTTATATCATTTCTGAAAGCATTGAATATCAATAATTCCGAATTTCTAAAAACTAGCTCGGAACTAATTTCAACAATCGCGGAATAATTTTATACGATGTGCCAGCCCTTTGAGCAAATCAACCATAAATCTATATTGTTTCGTGATTTGTTTTTAACAAAGATTTAATTTGCATCGAGATAGACTATTAATATTTCCTTGAAGACTTAGGCAATGTACAAAAAACAGGTATGCCAACATTTTTTACCTATAAAAAAAATCCAACCTCTTTTGATGCAGGGGTTGGACTATAACCATTAAATGGTAGCGTATGAACAGAGTTTAATATGTGACTTTAATACCATTGACGAAGCTCACTCAAAGAGGATATAATATGAGTAGGCAAAGTTTCATCGCGCTCTACACTCTCCCACTCTACGCCTTTGAACCAGACAGTTTCGCAACCTATAGAATTCGCTGGCATGATATCTTTTGTATAACTGTCACCTATAACTACACATTCATCAGCTCTGACATTAACAGCCTGAACAGCCAATTTAAAGATATCCGGACTGGGCTTTCTCACTCCTACAACAGCACTTTCTATGATTGTCAGAAAGAAGTCTGATACCCCAAACGACTGTAATATTGCAGAAAGATTTCCGTAAAAATTGGAAACCATTACAAGCGTGTACTTCTTTTGAAACTCCATAAGCAAAGGTATGGCTGAACGTACATGTTCTCGGGCAAAATCGTTACAAAAATTCGCGACTTGTTCTGCCACCTTTGTACGAGGATGGCTATTCTGAAAGGTACATATCTTATTATGTTCCAAATATTCAGTTTCTAACAATACTTTCTTATAAAGCAATGTAAAGAAAGTATCAGTCGTATTGATATAGCAGTGTTTAGCCAAAGCTCGCTCCGCATATACATAAGCTGGCCGAAAATCTTCTTCTGACAAAGTAACCCCACTGTTGAGGAACCCCTCATAAAGAACATAGAACCAATGACGAGCACCAGAATCGAGCGTACCGCCATAATCAAAAAGCATGGCTTTAATCATATTTATCTAAAGATAGAAGTTCAGAATGTTGAAAATGATAAGTAGATGTTGAAGTCGTCTAAACTTTTCTGACGAAGATTTGAATTGGAGATTTATCTTTTCTAAATTCAATTTTCACCTTTCGTTTGGGCCGTTTTTTGACCTTTCATCAGTCGTGTAGCTCGCTACACTCCTTTTTCAAGACCCAAAACGCCTCAAAAATTAAGGCAAATCTTGAATTTCATAAAAGTTCAGACGACTTCATTGAAAATTATTGTACACTATAGGATTATTTTAATGCATAAATATTTTCAACATCTACTTATTTGAAATCAATGTATTTTACTCAGCGATTAATCGCGCATTATGCGTTTGTTGCCAACTTTTACCAGCGATACGCCAATAAATATCCAAACCAATTCTCGGATGCGTGTATACAAACTTGTGAAAATGCCGATACCGGGAGCACTCAATCCTAAAATCTTGACAATCAGTGACAAGCCGCCTTCACGGGCACCTAATTGCATAGGCAAGAAGAATAGGATATTGCCGACTAATGAAGAAAATGCCAAAACCAAAATCGCATCCCAAAAACTGAGCGAAACACCTAGCGATTGAAGTATGAAATAATACTCAAGAGCATTGATAACGCGTGCTATATATTCAGAAACCAATGAAAGCCAAAAAGCTCGCGGCTGCGAATACAAAATTGCTATGTTATCGTCTACTTTTTGCATATCAGCCGAATGAGACTCATAAAATTTTTTGGCCCAACGGTTAAAATAGGGAATGTAAAGCAACGGTTGAAATAACTTAACAATAACACCACGCTTATAACATAAACGAAACACTAACAGGACAACCATTAACACTGCAGCAAATACACTGAAAAGGCCCCATAAAAATGGAGTCATTTTCTCGGTATAAATTACTGCAAAAAGAACTGCTGCAGTACTCCACAAACATATATGGGAAAGAATATGCATCATGGAATAAAGCACGACTGAGGACATGGCTCTTGGAACACCAATATATGAACTCAACTCCATTACGCGGTAGGGGCCACCTCCAAATCCAAAGGGTGTTGTATAACTAAATGCAAAACCCGAAACTGTCAGTTTGTAAGCATGGCGAAATGACAGATGCTTTGAATGCGATCCATTATTCACTATTATCTGAAAAGCAAACGCGTTAAATGCATATACAAACACCCAAACACCTATAACAGCCGGCAGATAAAGACCAGCTCGCCCTAAATTATCGACAATTTGTTCATAGTCTACATCGAAAGTACAAAGCATGACTATGATTGCGACACAGCCGAATAATAAAAACAGGTTTCTATAAAGCGGTTTCAAATGTACTATAATATTAAGAGTAAGACGATAAATTGTTTAATATTCGCTGACAAAGCTTCTCGTGTTTTGCACGCATATAAAAAAACAAAAAATTCATTACAACGATTTCAAACACTAGATATAGCCAAGGCATTCCAATGAGCAACACAATATACAACACAATAGCTCGGGTATTGAATGTCAAAATATTGGCGTACTTCATCAAAGGCAGACTGCCAGCACGGAAGTCATTGCGTAAGGCTTCAGGTAGCGCAGAACGATTCCAGCGATTTACAATGCTTGTACGAAGTTTCTGAAAGCAAGGAGTCATTTGCTCTTGCGAACGTGTATAATTACCATAGAAGTATAAAAACACCATCCACATACCATCTTTTTTCCAGCTCAGAGTTTTTAATTCGGCACGTAAATTCTGAAAATTATCGAGTTCACTGCCTTGCTCTCCCTTTATCATGTAAAGATGTATATTGCGATAATAATCTGCAAGTTGACATTGCTTCCCATGACAGATAAATCCAGAAAATGCTGCAAGCAACCAAATCCAAATACCCCATTTTATATCAGTTCCTGGAATAAAATTGCTCTGCAAGCGCAAACAGATTGCGGCATAAATGGTAAAGAACCAAACGTCACCGGCAAAACCATCTAGGATACGTCCCCATCTTGTCTTTTTACCAGTCATTCTGGCCAACTGCCCATCTGCACTATCATAAAGGTTGGCCCAAACTAATAACAAAATACCTATTACAGTATAAGTTATATTCTCAAAATAAAACATCACTCCCGCAGCAGCACCTAAGATAAAGCTTAGTATAGTTACCACGTTGGGATGAATATCAAAGTAATCAAAAAAACGTGCCCACAGGTAACCCAATGGCCGTGTAAAGTGTATATCAAGCCATTCTTCAGTATCCTGTGATTTAAAAGTTGCTTTAATAAGATTTTTAGAACTCATATTTTAATCTAGATTTTTTAGTCGGTTGGCTATTGCCTTTGCTGCCTCTTTACGACACGCTGAAAAACTTGGCCAATCATTAAAATCAATAACAACAAACTTTCCGTCAGCAGAAATAATTGCATCACCACCATACACAATACAGCCTATAGATTTAGCTGCTCTGTCGGCAGCCGATTTCAGCATATTGGCATCAAATGGAGTGTGTAATGGTTTTCCGTTGTGCTGCTCTAATCCAAACTTTGAAAAATTATTCGTTTCGGTGGGATATGTAATGAAAAAGAAATCAGAACCCTCCACACCGTAAAACTTTACCAAATCGCCAGGAACATGTTCCTCGGCAATCACTGCATGAACACCATTAGCTGCGTATGAAATCAGAGCTTGATGCAATTCTGACTGATTGCTGACAAAACAAACATCACCAGGACGCTGAGCACAAGCATCTCCCCGCTTCAACCACAAAGGATAAGTCAGAATCAACTCTTCAGACAACTCCTGCAAGGAATGTTCTTCAGAAGATTCTATATTTAATATCTGAAGCTTAGGTTGCGGAACGGCCGTATCTTTCAATGTGGTTACAAGTTGTGCGCGGTTTGCTTGCAATAAACCATGCGCGGAATTTACCACCCGCAGATTTAATTGTTGTTCTGCCTCTGCCAATGCAGTCAATACATCACGACCTCTGGCCATTGAAAAAACCAAATCAAACTCACTTAAATCAACAGCAATAAATAAATCTTCACTTATTATGGAAACATCGTTACCTCCTCGTTGCATTCTGCTTGCAACTGCAGTAAATATAGCCATGTCACGATCTACCGAATTGGGACTAAAACGAGGCGAACGACTGATGCCTAAAACATTCATATGTATATAAACGTACCGAATCTTGAAAACCAAAACTCGATAACATAGAAATATCTGTTCAACTAATCTTTTAGAAATGAAAAAAATGCAAGATAGAAAACTTTATGATTCAGACTGTAGGAAATTCTCGGCCTTGGCTATATCCTCTGCATGATCTACATCCAAGATTTTCGAAAATGGACATGCTTCCAGCTGTAGTCCGTCTGCAATCAATCCACGCTGAAAGTTACGCATTCGACTTTGTCCCTCGTTCATACAACGATGCAAGGTCTGTAAAGCCGAGGGGCGCAAACAGTAAATACCGCCCGAAATATAACGATCTCCCATATTTTTATCATGAAAACCAGTTATACGCAACATAGCATCTGTACCTACATATAAAGGCTTTTCATCATCAATATAATCGGTCACAGCCATACATCCATCATAGGACGAATGCTTAAAATAGGATATAAAATCTGCGAATTCTCGCTCACGGAAAATAGTATCAACCGTAGTCAGGCAAAAAGGAGAATCACTTAAATAAACTGCCAACTCTGCAAAGCTATGCATGGAACTCGGCGTACTTTTTACAACTAATCTGATATCATCAGCCAAACCTTTTTGCCGCAATTCTCGGATATGCTGTTCTGTAAGCGGATTCAAAGTATTCACGATAATGCAAATTTCGTCTGCACCATTAGCTCTGAATATTCTGATGAGGCGATCAATCATGGCCTCTCCTCCTATTTTTACCAAAGGCTTAGGTAATTCTATTCCCTCTTGCTGAAGTCGCGACCCCTCTCCGGCCGCAATAATGGCAAATTTCATAATGCTTGCAAGTTCGATTATATACTATCGTTCCTGCCCCTTAAATACTTTAGAGGGCAGGAACTAAGATTTAAAAATTATTTTTCTTTTCTATCTTGATAGATTTTCGGCAGAGGATTCGCATGGGCTTCATCATAGGCTTTCCGATTTCTGAAAAGATCAATAGCGCAGTATATGGCCTTTCTGAACGAATCAGGATTTGCTACACCCTTGCCTGCTATATCATAAGCTGTGCCATGATCCGGCGACGTGCGAATAACAGTCAATCCGGATGTAAAATTCACGCCATTTCCCATGCTCAAAGCCTTGAACGGCGCCAATGCCTGATCATGATACATAGCTAATACACCATCAAAATGACGATATAATCCAGCTCCGAAGAATCCATCGGCAGCAAATGGACCATAGCAATTCAAGCCCGCAGCTGAAAGCGATTTTATAACCGGAATAATTACATCCTTTTCTTCATGACCCAGGACTCCATTATCACCTGCATGCGGATTTAATGCCAATACGGCTACTCTAGGTGCCGATACATTGAAATCGGATACTAAAGATTCATACAAAGCACGAATTTTATGCTCTACACGATCTGAGGTAATAGAGTAAGCAATTTCTGACACTGGCAAATGCGTAGTCGTCAAAGCTACTCGCATAAAATCATTGCAAAGAATCATCAGAGGCTCACTTACTGACTTACCTAATCTGTCATATAGATATTCCGTATGACCTAAAAAGTGAAAATTCGAACTCTGTATACTTGCTTTATTAATAGGAGCCGTTACGACAACATCGATTTTGCCATCCTTTACATCAGAAACAACTTGTTCCAAAGCCATGTAAGCAGCATGACCAGCTTCAGGACTGAGTTTTCCAAACTCAACTTTAATTTCGTCATCTGATACATTGACAAAATTCAACTGACCGTCAACAGCCTCATCAACAGATTTTATGACAGTAAACGGTGTGTTCAATCCCAATGCTTTACGATGATATGTCGCCACTTTTACATGACCATAAACAATAGGCGTAAACAGTTCTAACAATTCACTGTCTGCAAAGGTTTTGAATATCAATTCATAACCTACACCATTTGTATCGCCCTGAGTAATGCCCACGCGAATCGGACGTTCAGCCTTTGCCGGAATCAACTTATCGATATCTTGGATTTTATCTTGCATAATCGGATTTCATTAAAAATGTTGGCAATAAACGCACTTACCCAGCTTAATATCAAACTAAATTTTGTCGTTCAGCTTCCTGCTTGGCAGTACTGAGCAAACCACATGCTGCAAATATATCCTGTCCTCGCGATGCACGAATCGTAGTGAATAAACCATGAGATGTCAAGTAATCACGAAAACGCAACATCTGCGTGTCATCAACTCCGTTCAGAGGAGTATCCGGGATACTATGGAATCTAATCAGATTTACACGACAATCCAAATCCTTCAATAATGAGATGAGAGCATCTGCATGACGCAAACTGTCATTAATTCCAGCAAAAACTATGTATTCAAATGATACGCGACGCTGATGAGTCGTTTCAGGATTCTTGCTTTTTCGACAGAAGTCATACTGCTTCAAAACATTTACCACATCCACAATACTCAACGCACGTTCTGCAGGCATAAGTTTTGCACGTTCTGACGGAACAGGATGATGCAAACTGATAGCCAAATGGCAGCGGCTTTCATCAAGGAAACGAACCAAACCCTTTGCCAAACCTACAGAAGAAACTGTAATACGTTTAGGACTCCAGGCATATCCCCATTCAGCCGTGAGAGCCTGAGTTGACTTAAGCACAGCATCCAAATTGTCAAAAGGTTCACCTTGTCCCATGAAAACAATATTGGTCAGTTTTGACGCCTCGGGCAAGGAGTAAATCTGATTCAGAATTTCTGTAGCACTCAAAGATGCTGCAAAACCCTGACGACCTGTCATACAAAAAGCACATCCCATTTTGCATCCCACTTGTGAGCTAACACAAAGTGTGGCACGATCGGATTCTGGTATATATACGGTTTCTATATAATGACCTTCAGCCGTTTGATACAGATATTTAGCCGTACCGTCAACAGAACGTTGCACATCCACAGGAGCAGAGCAGCCAATAGTATAACCTTGATTCAAGGCTTCGCGCGCTTTTTTTGACAGATTTGTCATATCATCCACCGTTTTCACATGTTTACAATATATCCAATCTGCCATTTGCTTTCCTACAAAAGCAGGAAGTCCCAAACCAACAGCCACACTTTTAAGTTCATCAAGGCTTAAGCCTAAAAGAGGTTTCAGAGTATTCAAAGCTAAGAAAATGTGCGATTTTTAAAGAAAAATATCAGAAGGAGACCATACTCCTTACACAGCAACGAGTTGACAAGTCTGGAAGCACATTATTATGAATGCACTCCAACTTCACTTGTCAACTCGTTATTCTATAATATGTTTATCAGTGCATAAAACATTAAGCACCTAAACATACTTATCATATTTATTTTCTGTAAAGCAACCAAGCTCCGGGATATGAAGCTTTCAGAGCATTGCGCGACTGAACAGCCGAAGCCTTATCATCAAATGAAGAAGCAATTACACGGAACCATCCAGTTGTTCCGTTAATCGTTTCATTTGTTTTTACCACGCGAGCATCATAACCCTTATTAAGCAGGCGAGATTTTTCACCCTCAGCATTAGCTTGAGTTACGAAACTACCCACTACCACACTATACAACTTCAAAGGATTACCACTAATTACAGACATTTCGCCTTGGATTTCGCGCACATCGCTATGATCCTCAGTCACTGTCGTGGTAGTTGTAGGTTGCACAGGTGTTACAGTAGTTGTTTGAGTTTCAGCCTCCTCAATTACCACCTGCTGTTCGTTGGTTTTATTATCGCTTTGAGCCATAGCTTGCTCATAAGCCTGCTTATATGCACTTTCACGAGACTTACAGCTTGTAAAAAGTACAAACGAACACAAGCCAAGCGCCAAAATCAAATTTTTCTTCATTGCTTTACAATTATATATTCAACTTAATTATGCCCTAAGTACTGATACACAACCCTTTCAACATTGCAAAAGACAGGCAAAAATGCCTTTTATACCAGGGTTATAAGGCTATCGACACCTATGTGCACGATTTAAAAGCAAAAATACAAAAGTCTTTTATCTTAAATGCAGAAATAATAGTTAAATATAATTAAAGATGAAATTTTATCCTAATTCTTGAAAAAAGTACACCAAAAACATGGTCATTAGAAACAGATTGTTTAAGTTTGCGATGATTATTAACCCATTAAACAAAATACCATTATGAAAGGACTTAGCATTTTAGCAGCTTTCTTGGGCGGCGCAGCAGTAGGCGCAGCATGTGGAATTCTCTTCGCACCTGAAAAAGGAACTGACACTCGCGATAAAATTGCAGAAGCTATCCGCAAACGCGGTATCAAGCTCAATCGTAAAGAAATGGAAAGTCTCGTTGACGACATCGCAGATGAACTTCAGCCTGCCAACGACTAATTATCCATCTCATTAAACCCATGTTTAAGGTTATAAGAGTGCATACACAGGCTTAACCCTGCGATATGCACTCTTATAACCTTAAAATTTTTTACTATAAAAAATCTCTACCATGTTCTCATCAGATAATAACATTGAAACAATTAGCCAACTGGTCATTGAACTTAAAAAATACGTTGAGCTTCAAAAGCGAAGCCTACAAATTGACTTTGTTGACAAACTTAGCAAGTTAATGGCTGCTATCGTAATGGGTGCTGTAATTTTTCTGATTGGTGTCATCGCTTTAGTTTTCGCTTCTATGGCACTGTCAGATGCCATTGCACCCTTCGTAGGCGGTGCAACCTATGGCAATGCCATTATCTTTTGCATCTACGCCTTGATTGGGTTACTCGTCTATGTTAACAGAAAAACATGGATTGAAGCTCCAATTGTCAACTTCTTAGGAAACTTATTCCTAAACGACTGCAATAATTCTAACAACACCAACAGAGAACATTCAGGGCGTAATGCCTAATCTGTCTCGGAAACGATTAGGAATACTTCTACATCCCACATGGTAAATACTTTTACTCGCCACTACCCTACGTCGGACACACGGAGTATAAAGTAGCATGAAGTAAATACCATAAATAAAAACGCATAACTTTCTTCCTTTAATAACAGAGCAATCAATTATGACTGAAACAACTAAATATACCGTTGAATCACTGCAACAAGAAAGAGCAAAAATTCGCAAACAATTAGAAGCCAACAAAACTGCAATCGTCAACCATTGGGCATCTCTTGTCACACCTGCACCGGCTGATACCAAAGTGCAAATGTGGGTAAATCAAGCTGAAAAAGCGTACGCTATATATGATGGCGTTATGCTCGGGTATAAGTTATTCCGCAAATTCAACCATTTTGTCGGCATATTCGGAAAAAAACAGAAAAAGAAAGGATAAAACGAAAAAACCAAGAGTTGACTTAAGCAAAACATCATATCCAAACTTGAATCAGACGAACTATATCATGTTTTCCATATTCAAGTATACGTGCAAAATACACACAACTATTATACTCAGCAAGCTACTACAAGAAAGGGATAAAACAACAAATAAGTTTATCCCTTTCTTTTTTTCAGAAAAAAAAGACTCAGTCGCGAAATCGTGTGGTAAAACCCAACAACGCATCTCGGGTTTCAGACAGGCCTACCTGCCTTACTTTCTGTTGTAACAAAATGTCAAAGAACGCTGAATGAATCAATAAGGAATACTGTTTTTTTCATCCGTTTAGGCTCATGTGCAGCTTATCCATACTACTGTGCTGCCTTTATTGCCAATAGCAAAGATACAACATACACAACCCGAAATCCAAATTTTTAGACTGTCTAATATCGCACCTCGAAAGTTTTCCACACCCTAAAATCGGCATTCAGCCCTTTATTTACAGGTATTCCTGCGCATTTTCCACACGCGAAAAAAATAAAATCGGGATATAACATTTTATCTCATGCTGATTATCAAAACGTACGAAGCAGCAGCGTTTTGCCTCACCTAAATGCTACTACCCCACACCTTTTTACTACTACCCCAAGAAAACGAAGGAACTTTATCAAAAAGCAACTAATAAAAAATAAGGCGCAACCTTTATAAAAGTTGCGCCTTTATTTAAAAGAAAAAGCCAAACTATAAGCCGGGTTCTGTACGACTAAAAGTCGTGCCTGTCATTTATCCGCGCGCATTGTTGCCAATACGCTCTATCGTTCTACCCTCCAACGTGCTCACTCGATTAAAATCGGGAACTCGGACGAGCAGCCCTCTGACGTTGGTATACATGAACTTTCAGCTTCCGATGTACACAGCCCGTGTGTCACCACACGACTGGTGAGCTCTTACCTCACCTTCTCACCCTTACTCATAACTACAACGAATGTAAGGTTTCAAACCTAAAAGGAGAAACGCTTAATTCGGCAGACAAGCGGTTATTTTCTTCTGCACTAATTCACCCTCACGGACGACTTCCCATTAAGAAGCGGAATGCCCTATGCTGCCCGGACTTTCCTCCTGCACCACACAAACCCTTAACAGGCCTGTGAATACACGCGACAAGCCGTTCAACTTTTTCTGTAAGCCTTAGCAGCGGCAAAAGTACAAAAAAAGCCCTACATACACCTATTCTTACTAAAAAAAACAGTATTTTTGCTCGTTCATTGAGTAAAATAGCTCACAACCTGCTTTGCATTTGTTATTTCCAGCGAGATTACCCCTTAGCCCTATAATATATGTAATGCAGAATTTCAACGCTTAACACCTTGAAAACAATCTATAATTAATGAAACGTATCATTTTACCTATTCTTATCGCTTTACATTCAGCCCCCGCTGCTGCTCAGGAAACAACTAACAAATATGTACCTACTCCTGAGAACCTTGAAGCCAGACAAACTTTCTCTGACCAACGCTTTGGTATATTCCTGCATTGGGGCATCTATAGCATGTTTGCCCAAGGAGAATGGTATATGCAGAATGCAAATATACACCGCGATGAATATGCAAAAGCCGCAGATGCTTTCTACCCTCATCGGTTTGATGCAAAAAAATGGATAGCCGACATCAAAGCCGCCGGTGCAAAGTACATCTGTTTTACAACAAGACATCATGATGGTTTTTCTATGTTCGACAGCAAACTGTCTGACTACAACATCATGAATACACCTTACGGTAAAGACATTGTAAAGCAATTGGCCGATGAATGCCACAAACAAGGAATAGGGTTACATCTCTACTATTCACATATTGACTGGACACGCGATGATTATCCCACAGGTCGCACCGGTCTTCATACCGGAAAAGATGCCAAAAAAGAAAATTGGAAAAGCTATTACCGTTTCATGAATGGGCAACTTACTGAATTGCTCACTAATTATGGTAAAGTAAATGGTATCTGGTTTGACGGATGGTGGGATCATGATAACGATTCAATACCTTTTAACTGGGAACTACCAGAACAATACGCACTCATTCACAAGCTACAACCAGCTTGTATAATTGGCAACAACCATCACCAAACACCCAATGATGGTGAAGATATGCAAATGTTCGAACGGGATATTCCCGGTGAGAACACAGCCGGTTATTCAGGGCAAAGCATCAGCCAGCTTCCTTTGGAAACTTGCCAAACCATGAATGGTATGTGGGGTTATAAAGTAGTTGATCAAGAATACAAATCAACATCAACACTTTTAAGGCTACTAGTGCGAACTGCTGCGAAAGGTGCAAACCTGCTGCTCAATATTGGTCCCCAGCCTAATGGAGAACTTCCCGCAACTGCACTGAACCGACTACACGAAATGGGACAATGGCTGAACGGTCCTGCCGGCGAAAGTATTTACACAACCGTTGCAGGCGAAGTTGCATTGGGCGACAGCATCGTCAGCACTCGCGGAAGAAAGAATGGTGCACTTTATCTGCACATTCTCACGCAAAACCCACAAACAACAGTAACCATCCCCTATGCTAAAAAAATTCGCAGTGTCAGCTCACTGACTGATAAAAATGCGAAAATTACATACAAGCGCCATAAAAAGGATGGAACAGTCACCTTTACTTTGCCGCAAATGCAAAAGAACGAAGTAGACTACATTCTGAAAATTGAATAAACAACCTACTTTGGAGTTTTGGCACATAAAAAAATTAAATCAATCGTATCTATGTCTTTGCATCCAAAGAGATGGTACGGTTGATTTAATATCATCTATTCCCCTATAATTCATGAGTATGCAAAAATTTCTCATCACCCTATTGTTACTTCCCATAACATCGTATGCCCAACCTGGACGTACAATTTTAATGTCGCCTCACATCAAGACGCTTCAGTTGAAGGTAGATGGCGACGATGAGAAAATGCCTGTTATCAAACTGAATAGCAGCGAACAGCTTCAAATCTCGTTTGACGACCTTACACATGAATACAGGCGATATACCTACAAAATTCAGCACTGCGACTTTGAAGGAAATCCATCGACCGATTTGTTCGAAAGCGATTATGTCAATGCAGTTTCCGACTCCGAGGTCATCGATCAGTACGAACCTAGCCAAAATACAACGGTACTCTATACACACTACTCCTTTTCATTACCCAACGCACAAATGCGCCCTTTGTTATCAGGCAATTACCTGTTGACAATCAGTACCGAAGATGAGGAAGGTAACGAAGTGCCTGTTGTCAAAACCTATTTCGGAGTGGTTGATCAAAAAGTAGTTATTCGGCCGGAATGCACCACAAACACGGATGTTGACTGGAACAGCAAACACCAGCAACTCTCCATGCAAGTTGACGCATCAGCACTTACGCTACGCGATGCTGTAAAAGAAATCAAAACTTTAGTGATGCAAAATCGTCGTTTCGACAATGCAGCATTCAACCCCTCACCAACTGCCGTTAATGGTAACACTATCATTTGGGAACATACCAAGCAACTACTCTTCAAGGCTGGCAATGAATACCGGAAAATGGAAATTGTTTCAACCCGCTACCCCGGTATGCATGGCGACAATATACGTTGGTTCGACCCCTACTACCATTACACATTATTGCAGGACACACCACGTAAGAACTACCTGTACGACGAGGACCAAAACGGACTTTATCTTACTCGATGTGCAGAAGGCGGTAATGCAGACACTGAAGCTGATTATGTAATAGCCCATTTTTCATTATCCACGCTTCCGGATATGGATAAAAATTTCTATGTCAATGGCCGATGGAGTTATGATAACTTTTCATCTGAATACAAGATGACATACAATCATGATTCCGAAGCTTACGAAGCTGATATTTTACTGAAATTAGGCTACTACAATTACCAATATCTTTACACAACTCACACTGAACCGCATATTGGACACACCCAATATACTGAGGGGAATTTTTACCAAACAGAAAACGAATACGAAATTTTGGTATACCATTGTCCAACCGGTGGAAGATACTGGCAGTTAGTGGGTGTTGTAACACCTATATACAAGGAATAAGTCAATTTTACTCGCCAAGGCGAAAGCTACTTAATTGCAAAAACAAACGAACGACATACTCAACCAATGAAAATTATTTTTTTAGACGGATACACCATCAATCCCGGTGACTTAAGTTGGGATTTGCTGGATTGTTGCGGTGATTTAACAGTTTACGACCGTACTGCACCCCACGAAGTAATGGAACGAGCAGTAGACGCAGACATCCTTATCGTAAACAAAACACCACTTACACGCGAACACTTCGAAGCACTTCCTAACCTCAAACTTGTATGTGTGGCAGCAACAGGTTATGATAAAATCGACATTGCCGCAGCCCGTCAACATGGCATACACGTTTGTAATTGCGCAGGATATTCCAGTCAAGCTGTAGCCCAAATGGCAGTAGCTCTGATTTTAGAGGTTGCCGACAGCGTCGGAAATTACTCATGGCGTAACCGTGAAGGTGATTGGAGTAGATCGACAGATTTCTGCTACACTACCAAACCCCGTTTGGAATTGGCCGGAAAAACTTTGGGTATAGTAGGTTTCGGAAATATAGGTGAAGCTATTGCCCGCATCATGCAAGCTATGGGCATGCACATTGTTGCCGTAAGCAACAAAAGTGCAGACCAATTACCACAAGGTGTCACCAAAGTTTCACTTGCTGAGGCTTTTGCGCAATGCGACATCATCAGCTTAAACTGTCCTCTGAATGCAGAAAACAAGGAATTTGTTAACGCTTCACTCTTGACTAAATCCAATCCGAACTTAATATTGGTAAATACTGCACGAGGTGGCTTGATAAACGAAAAAGATGTGGCCAATGCCCTACATAACAACCAATTACTGGCGTATTGCGCAGACGTTATGACTCAGGAACCGCCTGCACCAGACAATGAACTGCTTCTTGCACCGCGTACTTTCATAACACCTCATATTGCCTGGAATACGCCTGAAGCGCGTCAACGCATCTTACACATTTTAAACGACAATATTGAATCATTTAAGACAGGGAAACCTAAAAACGTTGTAAACTAATAACATTCAACTACACCGCTTCATTCAATCTAAAAATGGTATCATTCGTACAAGTACTCGACTTCATCGGGACTCTAGCCTTTGCTATCTCAGGTATCAGACTGGCCTCAGCCAAACGTTTCGACCTTTTCGGAGCCTACGTTGTAGGTGTAACAACTGCTATAGGTGGTGGAACCATGCGCGATTTGCTCCTTAGCCAGCCTCCCTTTTGGATGACAAATCCTTTTTACCTCATTTGCTCAGCACTGGCACTTGTCTGGGTTATTGTCTTCCGCAAATGGTTGGTTCGACAAAACAACACTTGGTTTTTATTCGACACCATTGGTTTGGCACTTTTCACGGTCACTGGTGTTGAGAAAACATTAGCCGCTGGTTTCCCATTCTGGACCGCCATTATTATGGGCACACTCACTGGTGCAGGTGGTGGTGTTTTGCGCGATGTATTTATTAACGAAGTTCCCCTTATTTTCCGCAAGGAAATCTACGCATTAGCCTGCGTGGTTGGTGGATTAGCCTATTATATATGCGACAAAATGCACATGAGCAACATTTCAGCTGGACTTATTTGTGGTGCATTCGTCATGTTAGCTCGCTTCCTTGCTGTGAAATACAAACTGCAACTTCCGGTGTTGAAACGTGAAAACTAATAACAGCACAAGTTGTCTGTAACTGCTTTTTCAACATTCACAATTTGGTTAATCAAAACGGTAAAGAGCGCAGTAGGAAAAACCACCTACAGCGCTCTTTTATTTGTTCTACATAAAAATATTACCGACGTGATTTACATTCATGTACCTTTTTGTTTGCGTCGTTGCATCTATTGCGACTTCTACTCTACCACATACAGCACCCATATACGCCAAAAATACGTCGAATCGCTTTGCTGTGAATTAGTCAATCGACAATCGTATCTTCCATCCAAAACAATACGGACTATTTACTTTGGTGGCGGCACACCGTCGCAATTAACCATTGAAGAAATTGAAAAAATTCTGCATTGCATACGCACCCACTACGACGTCATTCAGGACGCAGAAATCACCTTCGAAGCCAATCCGGATGACATCAACGAAAAATTTGCATCTGAACTGCGACGCATTGGTATTAACAGAGTAAGTCTGGGGGTGCAAACCTTCAATAATCAGTTACTTACCATCTTACGACGCAGACATTCTGCCGAACAAGCACAAAATGCGGTCAGTGTTTTACAAAAAGAAGGTATCAGAAACATAAGCATTGACTTGATTTACGGTTTACCCAATCAGTCGGTTGAGATGTTCAAACATGATTTAGAAATTGCATTCTCACTTCCTATTCAGCATTTATCGTCCTATGCTTTAAGTGTAGAAGAAGGAACGGCCCTACACCGCATGATTGAAAGCAAAGAACTCAAACCCGTAGATGAAGACATTTTTATCGAAGAATATAACCTGCTCATGACTGCTGCCGAAAGTGCCGGATTCACACATTATGAGATTTCGAACTTCGCACTTCCCAGATTTGAATCGAAACATAATTCTGCTTACTGGAATGAAACGCCTTACTTAGGCTGTGGTCCGGGAGCTCACTCGTTCGATGGTAAATCTCGCAGATTTAATCTGCCAAACGTAATAACATATAATGAACAGCCCGGAGAACCTGCTTACGAAACTGAAGAACTAACAGCAGAAAATAAATTTAATGAGCGACTGTTTACCTCGCTTAGAACCAGATGCGGATTAGATATCAACAAATTACAGGAGGACTTCCCTGCATTATGGGTCGATAATTTAAAAACTGCAGCCCAATCGCATTTGGCAAACAAACGAATGGAATTCAGAGGTAAAAATCTGTGCTTAACCAAGCAGGGAATATTCGTGAGTGATGACATTATTAGCGACCTTATGGTGTAAAGAAACGAATCATACAAACGGAAATACCTAAAGGTTACAAAAAGCAACTACATAGTATTCGCATAGGTCAGTCAGAATATTCTCTACGAGAAATATTAAAATCGGCTCCCATCAAAAACTAAAATAACATTAAATTCCGTCCTGTATTTTCTACAGGTTACAAGCAGGTTTGGGCACAAAGCGGTTTATTGAAAAAATTTACTCCGCGTTTGTACGAATTATCTCCAAGCTAGTTGAAATTAGTTCCAAGCCAGTTGAAATTAGTTCCGAGCTAGTTCGAATTAGTTCCGAGCTAATTTCAAGAATCTTGAAGCTACTGAAAACCAATGCTTTCAAAAATTCAAGAGCCTTTGACTTACGAACAGTTGTTTCATGCTAAAATCGAAGAAAACAGGCTATTCTGAATTTTACAGTATTTATCTGACAAACACAAGTATTAGCGTCGTATGTTAAAACAAGAACATGCCGAATAAGCCTTGAATATTTCTTGACCAATCCTTACTTCACAGCACTCCTTTTAAACAGAGCTTGCCAGTTCACCAAATAACAAGCAGGGTGTATCACAATTATTGATTGTATTGTGATACACCCTGCACTTTTATCAGAGTAAATAGGATTCCACACTCCTTGAGAAAGGAATCCCATCATCAACTTTATGCTATGCCATGATTTACTTTCTGCAAATGCCCGTAAAAATCCGACCAGATTGAATTCCTAATCGACGAGCAGAGAAAAATGTATCGTAATTTGCATAAGTGCAAATGCCGCTAATTTGAATATGCTCCAAAGGAACTCCCAGCGTTTCAAACAGCCAGGCATTGGCTGCACATAAATCAATATGCGGTTTGGCAGAAACGCCGTTTGCACCTGCATGCCGTAACACACCTAGCACTGATTGCGGAAATCCGTTATCAAGGAATTGCTGTACAACCTCATCGCCTACTTCGAAAGCCTGCCAACTGATACAGGGCCCCATAACAACTTTAACTTGCGCTGGCTGAGTTCCAAAATGTCGATTCATAGCCTCAATCGTTGAACAGACAATGCGATTTACCGTACCACGCCAACCGGCATGAATGGCAGCCACGGCTTCGTGTTCGTCGTCGCAAATAAGAATAGGCACACAATCGGCTGTACTTACGCCTATACATACATGGTGTAAATCGGTTATTACAGCATCGACATTCTCTAACTTACTCTGCTTTTCTGCATCAGAAAGCAACAAGAAATCGGTGGTTACACAAAAGACATTGGCTGTATGAGTTTGATGTGGAACAATCAAATGTGCTTCTTGAATGCCCAACTCTTCACACAACCATTTTCGATTTTTCGCAACGTGTGCTTCATTATCTCCACAATAGTGTGTGACATTAAATGCGGCATAATTGCTATTCCGCTGAAGCCCATCAGATAGTTCGGTATCAAACGGCGATACTCGTGTCGTTGAAAAAGCACGGACTGAGGGCGAAAGTGTATATTCAAATAAAGATTTCATTGTATTCAATCTTCAAGATCTTCCATATCATACACTTCAATTTCCTCGTCAAAGTCGTCGATGTCTGCTTCGTCATCGTAGTCGATTTCCCAATCTGTAAAGTCGTGATTAAACATATTTACTTCACGATCACGATGGATAATCGAACCACCTTCACTTACCGACTGCAATTTATTGCTTTCGCTGTTCAGTTCTTCCCAAAGAATGTCTTTCAATTCTTGCAGGCCATAACCCGTCACAGCAGAAATGTAAACTACCGGCAGATCCTTGGGCAAATCAGCACGCAGCATTTCCATCAATTCTTCATCGAGCAAATCACTTTTAGTCACAGCCAATACGCGGTGTTTATCGAGCATACCGGGATTGAACTGTTTCAGTTCGTTCAGCAAAATTTCATATTCACGACCGATGTTGTCAGTATCACCGGGCACCATGAAAAGCAATAAGGAGTTTCGCTCAATATGACGCAAAAATCGCAAACCCAATCCGCGACCTTCGCTGGCACCTTCAATGATACCAGGAATATCAGCCATTACAAATGATTTATGGTCGCGATATTCAACCACGCCTAAACTGGGTTCCATGGTTGTAAACGGATAGTTCGCAATTTTGGGTCTTGCCGACGACAATGCCGAAACTAGAGTTGACTTTCCGGCGTTAGGAAATCCGACAAGACCGACGTCTGCCAAGAGCTTTAACTCCAGAATAACCATCATTTCCTGCATGGGTTCACCCGGTTGTGCATAACGTGGAGCCTGATTGGTAGCAGTTCGGAATTGCCAGTTGCCTAATCCGCCTCGACCACCTTTGAGCAACATGACTACTTGTCCGTCTTCGGTAACATCACAAATGTACTTACCTGTTTCTGCATCGTAGGCAACGGTACCAGGAGGTACATCAATATAACGATCTTCCCCATCTGAGCCATGTGAACAGCATTTTGAACCATTACCTCCGTTACCTGCAAAGACGTGACGTTCGTAACGCAAGTGAAGAAGTGTCCAGTAATTATGGTTGCCTCGAAGGTAAACATTGCCACCTCGACCGCCATCTCCACCATCCGGACCACCATTGGGTTGATATTTAGCTCTATGTAAGTGCATAGAACCTCGGCCACCCTTACCTGAGCGGCAATACACTTTTACATAATCTACAAAATTTGATTCAGCCATAATGGGGAAAGATATTTAATTCATAATCCGTATCTGCCAAACATACAAATACGAGGGATTTTAATAAAAACGAAGAGGCTGCGATGGAAGTGTTTGCAGTCACCACCATCGCAGCTGTTTGGTCTATGGGTTTATGCGCGCTTAGAGTTTATCAATTACAGCACAGAGAGCAGCATTGATTTCTTCAAGAGGACCATAGCCCTTAACGGCATTGCGAAGTCCTTCTTTGTCATACCACTCAATGAGCGGAGCTGTTTGTGAATTGTAAACGTCGAGACGCTTTTTAATGGTTTCTGCATTGTCGTCGGCACGACCTGAAGTTTTTCCGCGATTGATTAAACGCTCCATCAACATTTCTTCAGGAACGTCCAACTCCAACATGGCTGCTACTTCTGAACCGCGTTCTGCCAACATCTGCTTCAAAGCTTCTGCTTGAGGAATTGTGCGGGGGAAGCCATCGAAGATAACACCTTCGCAGGGGCAAAGTGCATCGTAGGTGGCAGCGAGGATATCGATCATCAATGAATCGGGAATCAACTGACCCTTATCGATAAAACTTTTGGCAGTGTTGCCGAGTTCCGTACCATTTTTGATTTCTGCACGCAAAACATCACCAGTTGAGATGTGCTTGAAACCATACTTCTGTACGAGTAAGTCACTTTGAGTTCCTTTACCTGAACCCGGAGCACCGAATATTACGATATTTTTCATTTTTTTATATTGTTTAGTTTAAATGTGGTTCTTTATTTTTTGAATCTACTCAACTACAGTGTAAATACTGCGCAAGTTACGGCCTTCACCATCGTAGTCCAAACCGTAACCGACAATGAAATCATTGGGAATATCAAAACAGCAGTAAGGAATATCAAGATCTACCTGCAAGTTACCGGGCTTTACCAGTAAAGCAGCAATGCGAATGTCCTTAGGCTGTTTTTCCTCAAGTGTGGCCAGCAGATTCTTCATAGTCAAACCAGAGTCTATAATATCTTCAACTATGACAACTGTACGTCCCTTGATTTCTTCTTTTAAACCTATTAGTTGCTTAACCTTTCCTGTTGAAGAAGTTCCTTCATACGATGCCATTCTGACAAATGAAATTTCGCAAGGCATTTCCATACAACGCATCAGGTCTGCGGCAAAAACGAATGAACCATTCAGAACCGCCAAAAAAAGAGGATTCTCATTTTTCAAGTCGTTATTGATTTGCGCTGCCACTTCGGCTACGCGCTGCAAAATCTTTGCTTCGGGTATGGAGACCGTAAATTCGCGGTCGCGAACTTTAATTTTATCCATAAAGAATAAGGGTTGTAATAGGGTAATGTTGTGATTTTGCACGCAAAAATACGAAATTCCATGAAATCACACTCATAGAAATTTCATCAATTTAGTAACTTTGCACGTAAATAGAACATATAAAATGATTTATCCCGAAAATTTTGAACGAAAAATAGGTTTTTCAGACATACGTACACTCCTCAAGGGGCGGTGTATTTCTTCTCTCGGAACAGAGTGGATTGACCGCAAGCTTCGATTTATGACATCGTTCGAAGACATTACGCAAGCCCTTTCTGAGTCTGCTGAGTTCATACGTTTTCTGACAGAGTCTGACGATGATATTGAAAATGAAATTTTCGATGTACGAGAGGCTTTGCTTCATGTGCGTCCTGAAAGAACGTATTTGGAAGAGGTTGACCTGTTTAATCTAAAAAGATCTATAAGTACGGTCATTGCTTATGTCCGTGCTTTCACATTAGATATTGATGAGGACAACATAAGCGGATTTCAGTTAAACAGCAATCATACTGACAGACTTGATGACGCAAACAATACTGAAGATATTACTTCGAATGAAAATTCTGATGCGGTCTGTCATAATTATCAATACCCGGCATTGGCTAAAATGTGTACTGATGTGGCAACCTTCCCACAAATAGTGCAACGCATTGATGCCATACTGAATAAATACGGTAAAATTAAGGATACGGCTTCTCCGGAATTACTATCTTTACGCCATAAAATAGAAGTAACCTTACGCAGTATATCACACAGCTTACGCGCAATTATTAACGAGGCTCAAAGTTCTGGCTATATCGAACGAGATGTTACTCCGACATTGCGCGACGGTCGTTTAGTTATTCCGGTTGCTCCAGCCCTAAAACGGAAAATCAAAGGTATAGTTCACGACGAAAGTGCTACGGGCAAAACGGTTTTTATTGAGCCCGAAGTCGTGGTGGATGCCAATAACAAAATTCGTGAATTTCGTGCGGCAGAGCGACGTGAGGTTATACGCATACTGCAGGAACTCACCTCTTTCATACGTCCACACATCAATGAGATTTTGAACTCCCTGCATTTTTTGGCACATGTCGATTATCTCCGTGCGTTGGCGCAATTCAGTGAAAGCTATCAAGCAATAGTGCCTACTGTGCAGAATAAATGCCAAATTGATTGGTATCAGGCCAAACACCCCTTACTCCAACAATCTTTGGCACGCCATGGGGGAAAGATAGTTCCACTGGACGTTACGCTTCGCAATAACCAGCACATACTACTTATATCTGGTCCGAACGCGGGCGGTAAGTCGGTTTGTCTGAAAACCATAGGCTTACTACAATACATGCTGCAATGCGGTATGCCTGTGCCTGCCGATGAACGTTCACGACCTGGTGTGTTCAACGATATTTTCATAGATATCGGTGATGAACAAAGCATTGAAGACGACTTGTCGACCTACTCGTCGCATTTGCTCAATATGAAAGAAATGATGCGTAATGCTAGTGGTAAGAGTCTGTTGTTGATTGATGAGTTTGGCGGTGGCACAGAACCTCAAATAGGTGGTGCACTGGCCGAAGCTATCATGAACCGCTTTGTACAAATTGGTACGTATGGGGTCATCACTACACACTACCAAAACTTAAAGCATTTTGCCGAAAGTACAAAAAGCGTCGTTAATGGGGCCATGTTGTATGACAGAGCTAAAATGCAACCGCTCTTCAAACTTCAAGTTGGAAATCCCGGTAGTTCTTTTGCCATTGAAATTGCACGAAAAATTGGTATTCCTGATGATGTAATTAAATATGCATCGGATATTGTCGGTCAAGACTATGTCATGAGCGATAAATATCTACAAGACATCGTTCGCGACAAAATGTATTGGGAAACCAAACGACGAAACATTCGGTCACGGGAAAAGCAACTGGAAGATACCATTGCCAAATACGAACGCGAAATGACCGATTTCCAGCAAGAACGCAGGAGTGTCTTGGCTCAAGCCAAAGCTGATGCTAAACGCCTTCTTGATGAATCGAATGCAAAAATCGAAAATACGATTCGAAGCATCAAAGAAGCGCAAGCTGAAAAGGACAAGACCAAATTGGCTAGAACAGAATTAGCTTCGTTCAAAGAGCAATTAGAGCAAAACTCGGACGAAGAAGATCGTATTGCTCGAAAAATTGCCAAAATTCAGCGCAGACAAAAGCGGAAGGATGAAGGTGAAATGAATGGCAGACAAAAATTTGCTGCAAATCAAGCTGCAGCAGCTGCGGCCTTGCGTTCAGCTTCTAAAATTGAAACTCCGTCAACCATTCAACAAACAGGATGTGGCTTCGCTGTGGGAGATTATGTTAAAATTAAAGGACAAAACTCCATTGGCAAAATCGAGAATATTACAGGTTCTTCTGCCAAAGTTCTGTTCGGCATGATGTATATGCAGGTTCCTCTGAAACGACTTGAACTTACAGACAAACCGAAGCAAACCTCAAACTTAGGACAGGTTGCCACATTCATCAGTAAAGAAACGCGTGATGCCATGTACGAAAAGAAGCTACACTTCAAACCCGAAATCGATATCCGAGGCATGCATGTTGATGAAGCACTTAACGCGGTTTCCTACTTTATTGATGATGCGATCCAGTTAGAACAAGCACAAGTCAGAATTCTACATGGTACCGGCACTGGTGCCTTGCGCGAATTAGTACGAAACTATGTCAGGACTGTTGCCGGAGTTAAACATTTTCGCGATGAACATGTTCAGTTCGGAGGAGCCGGCATTACTGTCGTAGAATTGGCATAATCATAAAATCAATATACATTCAAACACATATTGGCCAAAGCATACAGCTACAGCCATAAAAAATGCTCAGTTATGAATAAACAGCAATTAATTAGCAACATTCGTGCTAAAAAATCGTTCCTTTGCGTTGGTCTTGATACTGACCTTAAAAAGATTCCTGCACACCTGCTCCAAACAGAGGATCCCATCTTTGCCTTCAACAAGGCAATTATTGATGCGACTGCCCCTTATTGTGTAGCATACAAACCCAATCTGGCTTTCTACGAATGCTTTGGTCTGAAAGGATGGATTGCCTTTGAAAAAACCGTTCGTTATATTAAGGAGAACTATCCTGACCAGTTCATCATTGCTGACGCAAAACGCGGTGATATTGGCAATACTTCTGCAATGTATGCACGTTCATTTTTCGAAGAAATGGACATTGATTCGCTGACTGTTGCTCCCTACATGGGCGAGGACAGCGTAACTCCCTTCTTGCAATATGAAAACAAATGGGTCATTCTCCTGGCTTTAACAAGCAATAAAGGCTCATACGATTTCCAGCTATCTGAAGACAAAGAAGGAGAACGTTTGTTCGAAAAAGTGTTACGCCGCTCACAAGAATGGGCATCAGACGAAAAAATGATGTATGTGGTAGGTGCAACACAAGGTCGCTTATTCGAAGACATTCGTAAGATTGTTCCTAACCACTTCTTGCTTGTGCCTGGAGTAGGTGCACAGGGTGGCTCTCTTGAAGAGGTTTGCAAATATGGTATGACTAAGGATTGCGGACTGTTGGTAAACTCTTCACGCGGTATCATCTATGCAGACCAAACAGAACGCTTTGCTGAAGTAGCTGCTCAAAAGGCAAAAGAATTACAAGAACAAATGGCTCACGAATTGGAACGATTCGCATAATGCCTAAGATTAACAAGCTATTGCTGAGTTAATCATATACAAAAAGAGACTGTATCAACCGGATGTAAAATCCAGTAATGATACAGTCTCTTTTTGACTATAAAGAACATTAGTTGATGCAATCTACTGATGAATATTCAAACTGACTATCACATCATGGTTTGATAGCCTCAACGTTTTCTTTCAGGCCAAAATGCATTCATTCTTTCATGAGAACGATTTTCAGCAGCATTGGAACAAGGATGCCATAATATTTCCTTCTGAATTTCATCAGGTAAATACTGTTGAGGGGTAAAGTTGTCGGGATAATCATGCGGATACTTATAACCATCATGATAACCTAAATCTGCCATCAATTTAGTGGGTGCATTTCGAATCGGAAGCGGAACCGGCAAGTTTCCGGTACGTCGAACCAGATCGATAGCCGAATTTATTGCCATATAAGCTGAATTACTTTTCGGGCTTGTTGCCAAATACACTGTTGCTTCAGCTAATGGAATACGTCCTTCGGGCCAACCTATTTTTGCGACTGCATCAAAAGCTGCATTGGCTAATAACAATGCATTAGGATTGGCTAATCCTATATCTTCTGCTGCTGATATAACTAAACGGCGAGCTATAAACTTAGGGTCTTCACCGCCTTCAATCATCCTAGCTAACCAATATAGTGCCGCATCCGGATCGCTACCACGAATACTTTTAATAAAGGCTGATATGATATCATAATGCATTTCGCCCTCTTTGTCGTAAGCTACAGGATTCTGTTGCAAGCGTTCCGTTATTGTTGCATTATCAATTACCAGTTTTCCGTCAGGTTGAGCTGAAGTCACTAAATCCAGGATGCCTAATAGTTTGCGTGCATCGCCTCCGCTGTAACGCAACAATGCCTCTGTTTCGCGCAACTCAATTTGACGTTCTTTTAATACAACATCTGTAGTCAAAGCCCGCTCTAAGAGTTTTGTCAAATCTGCTTTTTCAAGACTCTTAAGCACATACACCTGACAACGAGATAACAAAGGCCTAATCACCTCGAACGAAGGATTTTCGGTTGTTGCACCTATCAAAGTTATTGCACCTGTTTCAACTGCAGACAACAAAGAATCTTGCTGCGACTTTGAGAAACGGTGAATTTCGTCAATAAAAAGAATAGGACTCTGCTTGTTAAACAGTCGGTCTTTTGATGCTAACTCAATCACTTCACGCACTTCCTTCACTCCACTGCTTACAGCAGAAAGTGTATAAAATGCTGTATCGAGCTGATAAGCAATAATTTTTGCAAGCGTAGTTTTACCCACACCCGGAGGTCCCCACAATATGAAAGAGGCTATATGCCCGGAATCAATCATTTGTCGGAGCACAGCTCCTTGGCCAACTAAATGCTGCTGGCCTATATATTCATCTAGCGTCGTTGGACGTAAGCGTTCAGCTAATGGCTTCATAAAATTACTTATTTAAAATAACCGATTCCGAAATCACCTTGTTTTCAGATAATTAAGCGAACTGTATCGCTCAAAGGACAGAAAAAGATGCAATAAATCAAGAAGAATAGTAGAGGGATTATTCTGCCCTACCCTTCGATTTCGCTCAATTCAAGCCAGCGCATAGACTTCGTGTCAAGCTCTTCTGATAAAACAGGCAATCTTTTGCTCTTTTCAGTCAAATCATCCACACTTAAAGTACCAGAGCAAAGTGCTGACTCAATCTCAGCCTTCTCTGCTTCAAGTTTTTCTATATCTGCTTCAAGTTGCTGCATTTCCTGTTTTTCCTTAAACGAAAGTTTACGTTTCTTTTCGCCACCCCAGGTATTTTGCTTTGTGGTTGCACTTTCCTTCTTGTGCAGTTCACGCTCTTGCTGTTCTTCTTGTTCTCGAAGTGATTTCCATTCTCGGTATTCCGAATAATTACCAGGGAAATCATCAATTTCTCCCTCTCCTTTAAATACAAGAAGATGGTCAACAACCTTATCCATGAAATATCGGTCGTGACTCACTACGATTACGCAACCTTTGAAATCCTGTAAGTATTCCTCAAGAATTTGAAGAGTTGCAATATCAAGATCATTGGTGGGCTCATCCAAAACAAGAAAGTTAGGATTCTTCATCAAGACGGTGCATAACTGCAAACGACGTTTCTCACCACCCGACAGTTTATAAATGTAATCTTGCTGACGTGATGGTGGAAACAGAAAATGCCCTAGAAATTGCATTGCGGTAAGATGACGTCCTCCTCCTAAATCAATGAATTCAGCATGTTTCCGAACTGCATCAATTACCTTATCTTGTTCATCAAATTGAATGCCATCTTGCGAGAAATAACCAAACCTTACAGTTTCGCCTACCACAAAACGTCCACTATCCAGTTTCTGTAATCCAAGGAGCAACTTAATAAACGTACTTTTGCCGGTACCATTCGCACCAACAATACCCATTTTTTCATAACGCGAAAAGTTATAATAAAAATCCTTCAATATAACCTTTTCGGTTTGGTTTCCTTTATTGTCACGAGCACTGAATGACTTAGAAACATATTCGGCCTCAAATATTTTGCTACCTATATATCCACTTTTTACTTCCAAACGTGCCACACGTTCTTCGCGCCGCTGCTTAGCTCGCTTTTCCAATTCATAAAAGGCTTCTTTTCTATAACGCGCCTTAGTACCACGAGCACAGGGCATTCTGCGCATCCAATCTAACTCCTTGCGGTATAAATTATTGGCACGCGCAATATTAGCATTCGTTGCAGAAATTCGCTGTTCGCGTTTTTCAAGGTAATACTCATAGTTTCCAGTATAAGTATACAAGCCCATATCATCGAGTTCCAAAATGTTCTCGCATACATTATCCAGGAAATAGCGGTCGTGCGTAACCATGAGCAAAGCCTTTGTCGTACGTTGCAAATAACTCTCGAGCCACTCAATCATATCTAAATCCAAATGGTTAGTAGGCTCATCCAGCACCAACAAATCAGCGTCTGCTAACAACACATTTGCCAAGGCTACACGCTTGAGCTGACCTCCAGACAATTCTGACACGCGCTGGGTATAATCGGGAATTTGTAATTTCGACAAAATTTGTTTGGCACGCAACTCAAAGTCCCAAGCCTGGTGCCGCTCCATCTCTTCAATCAGTTCATTCAGTCCAGGATTACCGGGAGTAGCCAAACACTGTTCATATTTACTGATAAGAGCAGACAATTCTCCCGCACGATTGAAACAAGCATCTATAACTGTCGTTTCCGGATCGAAGACCGGCTGCTGTTCCAATATAGCGATATGTGCATCACGCCGCATCACAATATTACCTTCTTCGTAATCCTCGTGCCCGGCCAAAATACTTAATAAGGTACTTTTTCCGGCACCATTGTGTGCTATTAAGCCAACTTTCTGGCCCTCTGCTACACTAAAACTAATGTCTGTGAACAATTCAAGTGCACCAAACCGTTTAGTTAAGTGCTGTATATCGAGTAATGGAGTCATGCTTCGTGATAATAGTTATGAAAAACTTGGATTATGTTCTGCGAATTTACAAAAAAAGTAGCTGAATCGGAAATATATAATGAATGTTCATACCATATTGTATCAGCACACTTGACCAATACATATAAAATGCTTCCTTAAAAAGTCACTAAGTGAGATTTTAAGGAAGCACCTTCTATGGAATGAGAAACTCTATTTCCTCTTGTTTAATGCCAATTTCAATGTCTGATATCTTTTTATGTATAACTCTTCCGTCAATACTCAACAAAGAATGGCCTAACGATGAAATATGTATGCGGTTCGAACGCCACACATTAACCCCTCGATGACTCAAGAACCTCCCCGTATAAAGCAACCATATTCCATGAAAAATTTGAAATATCTGCGGTTTCGAAACCATAGTTACATCCAACAGTCCATTATAAGGAACCGCACTTGGCGTTTGACCATAGCCATGAGCCGAACCTATACACAGCGCCATCGCATGCTGCTTAATGTTTTCGCCATTTAATTCAAAGGAAAAATTAAAATTGATACGCTGAAATAAAAGCAGCAATGATGAAAACAAATAGGAAAGCGTTTTTATTCCAAAAAGGCTATTAGTTTTTCGCTTCAAATTAGTGATGGAAGAAGCAACACCTAAATTCACGCAATTCAGAAAATAGAAACATTCATCGTTTCCCGACTCAAAATGCGCACGAACAGTTCCTACATCGACTCTACGAATTTTTCGATAAATCAGGCTATCGATTGTTGACTTGTAATTTTCTGAATCAAAGCCCCAATACTTCGCAAAATCATTGCCAAAACCATTGGGTATAACGCCTAATGCCGGATACCTGCCATAAGGAGACTCGGTATTCATAATACCACAAAGTGCATGATTAAGCGCAGCATCTCCCCCTACAATGATAATGGTGCGATAACCTGCACGCGTCATCATTGAAGCTAATCTCTCGACAGAACCCGGTCCTTCACTTTGTACGTAATCGAAAGGAACTCCTTTAGAAGTAAGGTAACGGCAAATATTTTTCCACCGTTTGTGGGTTTTCGACGAACCTTCTTTCGGGCAATAAATAACGCCCCAAGATTTTGATGGCACGATTGTATCTTTTTAAGTGTTAAATAAATCAAGACTCATATTCAAAGCTTCATCAGGTGTCATCCAATGAATTTTTACCCCTCGATTCTCCATACCTCTAAACCACGTCATCTGACGTTTTGCAAACTGATGGATAGCAATTTCCAAGCGTGTAAACATTTCATCGTAACTGATTTCACCAATAGCGTAAAGAGTGAGGAACTTATACTCCAATCCGTAATAAATCAAATCTTCCGGCTTTATGCCTTCCTTTAAAAGCCCTCTAATCTCATCAATCATTCCATCCTCCAAACGCTGTTTTAAGCGTTTAGTAATCAATAAACGTCTGGTTTCCCGGTCAATTTTCAGACCAATCGTAAAAGACGAAATTTGAGGAAACGGACGTTCGTCAACCGGAGTATGTGCATAATAATCAGCAATTTCTATAGCCCGAATGGCGCGCTGTACAGAATCGACATCGGTTGTATTATGCAGCGTCTTATATTTACTCAAAATGTCGGTCAGTTCCTGCATACTACAATCTTTCAACTTTTCGCGAAGTGCTGGATTCTGCGGAACCGGCGACAACCTGTAACTACGTAAAATACTTTCAAGATACAAACCGCTACCACCGCACAATATAATGTTTTTACCTCGTGATTTAATATCGTTATATGCATTTAAAAAATCACGTTGATATTCAAATATATTGTACTTTGTTCCAGGTTCAAGAATGTCAATCAAATGATAAGGAATATGATGTCCATCAAGAACATAGTCATTCAAGTCCTTACCCGTTCCTAAATCCATTCGTCTATATACCTGTCTACTGTCTGCACTAATGATTTCTGCATTCATTCTATGTGCCAGGTTGACAGCTACTTTTGTTTTTCCAGACGCAGTAGGGCCTAAAATTGTCAGAATATTATCCATAGAAATTGCTCAGACTTCAAAATAAAAGAAACCGCTGCAATACACAGGGGCATTGCAGCGGAAATTCTTTTTAATTTTTATTTACGCTACAGATTAGCCATTTACTTTGGCCATGTGAGCGATAAGTTCAAGCACCTTGTTAGAGTAGCCAATTTCATTGTCATACCAAGAAACTACCTTAACGAAAGTGTCGGTCAAGGCGATACCAGCCTTAGCGTCGAAGATAGAAGTGCGAGTGTCACCGAGGAAGTCGCTAGAAACAACAGCATCTTCAGTGTAACCCAGAACACCCTTCAATTCGCCTTCAGAAGCTTCCTTCATTGCAGCGCAAATCTCAGCGTAAGTAGCGGGCTTAGCGAGATTTACAGTGAGGTCAACTACAGAAACGTCCAAAGTAGGAACGCGCATAGACATACCAGTCAATTTGCCGTTGAGTTCAGGAATAACCTTACCTACAGCCTTAGCAGCACCGGTAGAAGAAGGGATGATGTTACCGCTAGCAGCACGGCCACCACGCCAGTCTTTCAAAGAAGGACCGTCAACAGTCTTCTGAGTAGCAGTAGTAGAGTGAACGGTGGTCATCAAACCGTCGGTGATACCGAACTTATCGTGCAGAACCTTAGCAACGGGAGCCAAGCAGTTAGTGGTGCAAGAAGCGTTAGATACGAACTGAGTACCCTTTTCGTACTTGTCGAAGTTTACACCGCATACGAACATAGGAGTGTCGTCCTTTGAAGGAGCTGACATAACCACGTACTTAGCACCAGCTTCGAGGTGAGCCTGAGCTTTTTCCTTGGTGAGGAAGAGACCCGTAGATTCAACTACGTATTCAGCACCTACCTCGTTCCATTTGAGGTCAGCCGGGTTACGCTCTGCAGTAACACGGATGTGGTTACCGTTAACGATGAGTTCGCTCTTTTCTACGTCAGCTTCAATCGTGCCGTTGAATGCACCGTGCATAGTGTCATACTTGAGCATGTAAGCCAAGTAATCTACGGGGCAAAGGTCATTGATACCTACAATCTGAATGTCGCTGCGAGTTTGAGCGGCGCGGAATACGAAACGGCCAATACGACCGAAACCGTTAATACCTACTTTAATCATGATGTTTAAGTTATGAATTAACTATTAGTGGTTAATAATTCGGGTGAATAAACTCTGTTGAGGATAGAAGATCAGTGTTACTATGATAAAAAGCACCACTTTCATCATCTTTCCACCGCAAAAGTACGAAAACATTTTTATTTTTGCAGCATGATTAATCAATTTATTTTTGAAAAATGAAGAAAAGTAGATTTATTCAAGATTTTAAGGATTTTGCCATAAAAGGTAATGTCGTTGATATGGCTGTTGGTGTAATTATCGGTAGCGCCTTTGGGAAAATCGTCACTTCTTTTGTAAACGATTTGATAATGCCTCCATTAGGTTGGATTATCGGTGGAGTAAATTTCAAGGACCTTAAAATTGAACTTCCGGCAAATGCTTTGCAAAAAGATGGCGAACCTGTCATCATTGCTTATGGTAATTTTTTGCAGACCTGTTTCGACTTTCTCATTATTGCCCTTTGCATTTTCTTGTTGCTACGATTATTCATGCGACTGTCCAGAAAAAAGCAGGCAGAGGAAACACCTGCTGTAAAATCGCCCGAACCTTCAGAAGAAGTAAAATTACTACGAGAAATACGCGATACGCTGCAAAAAAAGTAAACTGCCAAACACTTGCCGTATCTCCTAACTACTTGACCAAGCAACGCATTGTCAGCATATTATTCTATAAACAATAAGTTATCAGTTAGCGCAGAATAAAAAAATGTCCATAAAAAAACAGAGTGCAAAGTATAGTTTTCAATTTTTATTGTACTTTTGCGATAGATTTTAATTTAAATAAAATATACAACCATGGAATATGAAGTAGAAAAACCTTATGTTATTGGTTTGGATATGGGTGGAACCAACTCTGTATTTGGAATTGTTGACCAAAGAGGTTCTATTAAATCGCAAACCGTTATTTCAACTAAAGCCTACCCCGACTTTGCCGACTACGTAAAAGCATCTATTGAGGCTCTTCAGCCTGCATTAGACACTGTTGGCGGACTGCAGAATGTACGTGCCATGGGTATTGGTGCCCCTAATGGAAACTATTATAGTGGAACTATCGAATATGCAGCAAATTTGGCATGGCCCGGCGTAATACCAGCCGCTCAAATGTTTGAAGACGCATTGGGCATTCCCTGCCGAATCACAAACGATGCGAATGCCGCTGCTATGGGCGAAATGACCTATGGTGTGGCACGTGGTATGAAAAACTTCATCATGATTACACTTGGAACCGGTGTTGGTTCAGGAATCGTTGTCGACGGCAAAATTGTGTATGGCAGCGACGGATTCGCCGGCGAACTAGGCCACTTTGTGATTGACCACAGCGAAAACGGACGCTCATGTGGTTGCGGTCGCAAAGGATGTCTGGAAACCTACACTTCGGCAACAGGTGTTGCTCGCACTGCACGCGAAATGCTTGAAAAGCGTTCTACTCCCAGCTTGTTGCGCGAAATGAATCCTCAAGACATCACTTCATACGATGTGTTCAAAGCTGCAGAAAAAGGCGATGAAATTGCCTTGGAAGTATTCAACTTCACCGGCAAAATCTTAGGTACAGCTTGTGCAGATTTCACTACTTTCAATACTCCCGAAGCTTTCGTATTCTTTGGTGGTCTTACCAAGGCTGGTGATTATTTGATGAAGCCGCTCTGCAAGGCCTACGAAGAAAACACCCTAAGCATTTTCAAGGGCAAAACCAAACTTCTCATCTCTGCACTCAATGGAAGCGAAGCTGCTGTGCTTGGAGCCAGTGCTTTAGGTTGGGAATAAAACCTTGATTTTAAGTAGATGTTGAAAATTATTCATATTCAAAATATATCAGTATTCAACATCTTCTTTTTGCAATACTTATAATAAGTAGGTGCCCAAAATTATTTTATAGCTTTACCGAAGCGACAATCGTTTGTATGGCATTCTTATGCCGCACCCAAGCGCATAAATAATTTTAAGCACCTACTTTTTCGTCTTTGCCAACCACATAAACTTTAGACATACTACATAAAGCAGACTCAGTCGCAAAAACGTGCGATAAAACTCAACGACGCATCAAGGGTTTCAGACAGGCCTACCTGCCTTACTTTCTGTTGTAACATTATGTCAAAGAACGCTGAAATCAATAAGGAATACTGTTTTTTCATTCGTTTAGACTAAACACAGTTTATTAATACTGTAGTGCAGCCTTTATTGTGGGGGCAATGTCAGTGCAAACCGAATGCAGAACTTGAAAA
>FR901788.1:8237-12014 GCA_000437675.1 Prevotella sp. CAG:891 | reverse complement strand
CGCAAAAATGGGCTTTTTAAGGGACGACTATTTATAAACGCCTTATCTTTGTCAGTAGGAGTAAGTTTAATACGTAATAATCCACTCTCTTTGTTTATATTTTCAATGCAGCAAGGCCAATTCCCCATAGAACTTTGCAGAATCATCAAAGTATCGTTGGGTTTAAATTCCACTGCCTCTTGGTTGGATATATAGCCATACCATGAACCGTCATTACTGTTATAAAACAGATGTATGGGCGTTTTAACATGAAGTTCAAAATTGCATACGAAGTGTAGCAGTCCCAAACTCATGAAAAAGAGTAAAACGAACACTCCGTACCGTAAAACAAAGTGGCGAATTTGCATATTCGTATAGTTTTAGTTATTTGCCAGTTCAAGTTGATTGTGTATAAGTTGGTAATAGTAGCCATGTTGTGCAATCAGTTCCGCATGATTACCTTCTTCCACAACTTCTCCATTTCGTAACACGATAATTCGGTCTGCATTTTTTACCGTTGAGAGTCGATGCGCTATTACAATTTGCGTTCTTCCTTTAAAGTCATTTTCCAGATTTTGGGTAATGTTCTTTTCATTTTCAGCATCAAGCGATGAGGTAGCTTCGTCAAGCATAAGGTAAGCGGGACGTTTGTAAGCAGCTCGTGCAATCATGATGCGTTGTTTTTCCCCACCACTGACCCCTATACCTTCAGCTCCGATTTTTGTATTAACACCTAAAGGTTGTTTTTTGATAAACTCGTTCAGACAAGCCGTTGTCAAGGCCCTTTTTAGTTGTTCATTATTTTCTTGTTCTCCCAGTATAATGTTGCGCTTGATTGTATCAGAAAAGATGAAATTGTCCTGCATCACGATGCCCGATGCTCGTCGTATGGATTTTGCAGAAAAATTTTTAAGATTCTTCCCTCCTAATTTTATTTCGCCCTTCGTAGGTTCATAAAATTTCAGGAGCAGTTTCATCAGTGTGGTTTTTCCGCTCCCGCTTTCTCCTACTATAGCTGTTTTTTTTCCAGCCGGAATTGTGAACGACACATTTTTGAGTGCTGGTTGGCCGATGCTTCCGGTGTATGAAAATGTCAGGTTGTTCACTTCAATGTCTTGTGGAGTATCAATGGGAATATCCACTTGTGCAATAGAGTCTTCATTGGCGCATAGGTGTACTTCTTCTGAACGCTCCAAACTGATTTTGGCATCTTGAAATTGTTGCAAAAAGCCGATAAGTTGTGATAGTGGGCCGTTAACCAATCCGATAATAGCCGAAATACTCATCATCATGCCCAAGGTCAGGTGCCCATTCACCACTTCTGCAGCAATCCAGCAAGTAATGAAAATGTTGCGCAACTGCCCGATGAGTGTAAAGCCTGTTTCCTGAATTTGTCCCAGCTTCAGCATTTTTACGTTCATCTGGTAACTTCTTTCTTGCAATGTTCGCCATTCCTCCATTTTGTAATCATCGTAGCCATTGAGCTTAATGTCCGTAATGCCCGACATCAGTTCATATTGCTTATTCTGGTTTTCTGAATTAACTTTGAACTGCTCGTAATCAAGAGCCTTACGACGACGGAAAAAGTAAATCATCCATACTGTGCTTAGTCCGGTCAGCAATAAGTAAACGCTTAAAATTACCATGCTGTACCAACCAATGATTGCTAAATAAAAAGGAGCTGAAACTATTGAAAACAACGTTTGTAAGGTACTGTAAGTGATGAAGTTCTGCAAACGTCCATGATCTCCCAAACGTTGTTGATAATCTCCAACACTTTTAGTATCAAAAAAGGTCATTGGCAGTTTTAGTAGTTTGCCAAGGTAGTCACTCAGTATATTGATGTTAATGCGGGTGCTCATATACAAGCTGACATGGCTACTGATTAGTCCCATGATGAAAGTGCCGATAAATAGCGATAATTGGGCGAAAAGTATGTTCAGAATCAGCCCCATGTTCCGCATGTTGATACCATCGTCCACCATTGCTTGGGTAAGAAATGGAGTAACCAATGCCAGCAGCATACCGAATAGCATACTCAGTGCCGATTGCGACAGTTCCCACCGAAACGGCCATACATATTTTCGGGCAAAGCGCGTTAAACTGTGTTTTTCTTTGACTGGTTTCTTGTCATAGAATTCCTCTTGTGGTTCTACTGCAATTACAATGCCGGTGTCACCATTCAGCCAATATTTTTCAAACGAACTTTCCGAAAATCCGTGTTTCCCATAGGCTGGATTTGCCACAAAGTAAGTCCATTTTTTAGTCAATTTATGCTGCTTAACATCATACAGAACCACAAAATGGTTTTGTTCCCAATGTAAGATGGCCGGAAGGGGGCATTTCGTGCGCAGCTGTTCCATGGTCATTTCAAAGCTGGCACTGTCTGCCCCAATTTTTTCAAGTGCATCCCTGATACCGGCCACGCTCACTCCTTCACGGGTCAGGTGCGAGAGCGAACGAAGGTATGAAAGTGGGTAATCTTTTCCATAATGTGATGCCACCATGCGTATGCACGCGGGGCCACAGTCCATTTTGTCGAATTGACGGGTAAATTTCATAATGAGTATCTTTAGGGATGCACTTGATTTTCTTACTTTTTCGGTTCTTTATTCAGTCTGAATGTCAGGTTCAGCATCACGTATCTTTTCAGCACGTTTCTGTACGTTTCTGTTTGCATCTGTTCGTTTAGGCTGTAGCTGTAGCTCGACATTTTGTTCAGCAAGTCGAAAGCTTCCAGTTCCATGCCCAAACGTCCGTTGAAGAAGAAACGTTTGAGTCGTGCACTCCAGATGAGCTGCTTCGTATTGAACTGGTCGTCGGCATAGCCATAGCGTGTGTTGAGCAGCAGTGAGGTGCTGAATTGCAATTTCCAGGGCAAGGGCATGCCTGCGCTGATGCGGTAATTCACGTTGAACACATCCTGCGTGGCAAAGCGTTCTGATTTGGCATGAATCCATTCGCCGTTTACTGAGGCCGAAAGGCTGTAGTAATTACGTCCGTACCATAGTCTGAATCCTTGTCTTGTAACAAAACGGTCGGTTCCGGCTTTGGTTGTCGCAGTGTTTTGCAATAGATTGATGTAGTCTTCACTGTGTCGATAATTAAAATCTGTGGTTAGCCCATAATGCCAGTCATTTTTCTTATCAAACGAACTGTTAAGTTGAAACTGTGAGTTAATGCCCCAGTTGCCATTTACGTTTTCCGGTCTGTACGTACGCACACCGGTTTGTAAGTCGTAGCGCATGGATTGCGCTATCAAGTTGTTCCACTGCTCGTATTTTGCATTCCAATTTATACTTGTAACATGTTTGCCCCAGCGGGTGTTATTTACCGAGAAATCTACTTGGTGCAAGGTGCTTTCTTTCAGGTCCGGATTACCGATTCTCACCACCAAAGGCGTGGCATCATCGCGATAGTCAATCAGGTATTCGTTGTTCGGGGCACTTTGGGTCAGTTTGTAGCTGAGATTGATGTGGCGTTCTATCTTGGCATCGCCTTTTACCTTTTGGTTGCGATCGAATCTAAAACTCAATTCAGGTTCGAAAAAGCTGTAAGTTCGCCGAAACTGTGTATCAATGAGTCCACGTTGGTATTTATACTTCACCCAATCGATGCGTATCGGTAACGTCAGGTCAATATGTTGACCCACTTGGCTTTCCCAATTATATTTATAATAGTTCAGGTGCAGCCCTGGGGTATATGTCCGTTTCCAGGTGTCGGTATACGCCGAGTTGGTATCATCAATATATTGGGTCAGCGCATCCTTCATCGAGGCAAGGCGGTCGGGGGGGTCAT
>FR901788.1:0-8219 GCA_000437675.1 Prevotella sp. CAG:891 | reverse complement strand
TCGAGCGGTTCATCGGCCAAGTCTGTGCCTTCCAGTTTGTAGTAATCGCGGTTTCTCGAAGCATATTGTTGCTTGTAATTAAACATGGGATTTATATACACTGATGCTTCGTTGAAATTAAATCCAATGGAGTAATCCAAAGTTCCGCTGTAGTTATATTCGCGTGCATCGTTATCGGTAAATCGGTTTTGCATACCGTTTTGTCTGTAGTCTGCACTTTCCAGTAAGTTTCGGTTGCCCGAAAGGCTGTAGAAGCCATTGGCATTAAAATCCAGTGACCCGTAGCCATTCAGTCCCCATGAACTGGCCATTTCGCCTTTGGTGAAAAAGTAATGCCCTTCGTTTTGCTGATTCTGCTGCAGGCTGCTAATCAGGTTTTTGCGGTAAATGTCGGCACTTCCGTCGGTAAACAGGCTGTCGAGAGCCTCACCCATATAGCGTTCGGTCATGCGTTCTTGCCATTCAGCCTGACGCGAAAGGTACACATTGCGGTAATTGTTATACCAAAATTGGGGCTTGAACTTTAAGGCACTCAAAGCCTGTTCCTTTTTCGGAGTGTAATTCACTTCGAAAATGTCGCGCACATACCAGTCGCGGAATGTCGATTGCGACTGACTGATGCCGTCAATGTCTTTGTCATCGAGGTAGTTGATGCTGTGCTGATACACCCGGCTTTTTTGCTCTTTCCATTTAAAGGAAGCAAAGTTATTTATCTTGTATATTCCGGCCTTGTCCTTCACCATCAAGTCCGACGACAGTTCGTGCGTTGTCAGGTCGTCGCTTCCTCCCGGTTCCTGCCAGTTTCCGTTCACGTCGTAGTAAGCATTGCCATACACATTGTTCGAATAGCCCATAAATGCCAGCTTTGATTGCGGCGTAAAGCGCAGGGCAAAAGCTTTGGCCGAATAGTGTTCGTTCGTCCCCCCACCGATGGCACCATTGGCAATCCATCCTATGCTGTACTTTCGTTTCAGCCTCACGTCCATCACCGTGTTGTCGCCATGGCTCGCCAGCATACTTTTGCTGATGTTGATGTCCTTGTCCACCAATTTGTCCAAATCCGGTTTGGCTTCGTACACATTGATTTTGTCAATCATATACGAAGGCAGATTTTCAAGCGCGATGCGTGCATCGCCTCTGAAAAAATCCTCGCCGTTCACCAGTAAGCTCTGCACCTTTTTACCGTTTACATAGATTTCACCCCCGGTGCGCAACTCCACTCCCGGCAGCATGGCAATGAGTTGGTCGAGCATGGACCCTTCGCGTAGCTGAAAGGCATCGGCGTTAAACTGCAGAGTGTCGCCCTTCATCACCATTTTAATGCGCGTGGCCGTAACGGTGGCTTCGCCGAGTGTCCGATTGGTAAGGTTCTGTTTTTTTCTCATCAGCACACGGCCGAAAGTACCCCCTGTAATGCGATACTTTTTGTAGCGGAAGTTTACCGTTTTGTAGGTATCTTCATATCCCGGTTTCGAAAAATGCAGGGTATATTTGCCCGGTGCTTTGATAGTATAACTGAAATTGCAGTTATAGCCCTCATCTTTATTGACAAACCTTTCCACTTCAGTACTGTCTGCATTCAGAAACCGAACTGTTACCGAGTCTATTTTTTCGTAAGTAAATCCATCTACAATCAATCCCATTACATTGTATTTTTGGGCATGTGCGTTGGGTATAGCTAAAAAAATCAAAAGAAAGAAGAGTAGAGCCTTTTTCATGGGAATAGGAGAATTTTTAGTGTCAGGTTGCACCTATATATGATTTATAGGGCAACCTGCCACTGAATAAATGTTTGAATTAAATGGTTAGCCTAAATCAATCCCGGCCAAAAACTTGTCATGCTTGTGTTTTCAAGTTTGGTCGGACCATCAGATACTGAAGGTGGAGGGGCTTGCGTTGTGTAGCAATTACAATTGTCGGCACACTTCGGATTTCCATTGCTGTCTCCACACGTACAATTATTCTGTGGTTTAGGAGGACAATCGCAATTGTTACCATTGCATGTACAGTTGTTTCCCAAAGATTCACAGCTGCAGTTATCAACATTGGCATTTCCGCCTTTAAGGTTGTTTTCCTGCCAATCGTTTAGCAGGACAAAACCTTGATCTTTGATCAGGGATTTGAGAATGTTTTTTTTCATAATGAAATGATTTTAAGTGAGTTTTTCCAACAGGTATTCTACTCTGTCTTCTATGATTTTCTGAATGTAAAGTTTGTCGTATCCTCTAATGCATTGGTTCTTAATATTTAAGGTTTCTAACTTATGTTGGCTGCATCCACCATGACATAGTGGAAATATCCTACATTTTTTGCAGAAATCATTGCCATAGCGGTGTTGCATGCGTTTGGTGAATTTTTCGTTCCATTCAATCGTTCCGTCCGGCAATAATTTACCTTCGCTGTTATGAGCAACAAAATCACGCGCCGTACATTTAAAAAGACGTCCATCGTAATTCAGAGAAATGTGATTTTCCTGATCTGCGTAGCAGCGGCTCTTATCGATATGCTTTATTTCATTAACCTTAAAACCTTCTTGAATAAATGCTTCGCGAATTCTGATTTGCGTTGTTTCAAAATCGTTCAAACTTCCTTTGTCTCGATCTTGCCAAACCCTTTGCATATCAATGGTAATCAATGATTTTTCGGCAGATGAGAAAGAGGCAATATCATCAATAACGTCGAAATAACTTTCGATGTTCAAGTTCGTCATGTTCAGTCGCAACGTTATTGGCATTTTGTGAGCCAAAATTTTTCGGATATTCTCTAAAATCAGACGATAAGTACCTTTTTTATTGGGGAATACTTTTGTCTGGTCGTGAAAATGTTCATTGCCATCCAATGTTATTTGAAAACCAATACTTTGTGCTACATGCATCTTTTGCAATTCTTCGAGCATATTGTCCGTAATCAATGTAGCATTGGTTACAAAACTTACGTACAGATTGCATGTATGCTCAACACAAAGTTTTTCGGCATGTTTGAGTAAAGGAGATATAAAGGATTTGAAAGCAATGAGTGGTTCACCTCCAAAAAAGGAAAAACCGAGTTGTTTTACACCTTCATGAATCACCTTTCTGTCAATGAGTTTTATCAGAGCAGATGCTACCTCTTCATTGATTAACGAACCTTTGACGTGTTTTTCGAAGCAATACCAACAATTCAGATTACAGTCTAAAGTGGGATTGATGAAGACGCTAAAGGATTTTGGATTGTTATCGTATTTCTTCCATGCTTCAATAACCTCTTCCTCTTCGATGGCATTTGCAGGAACCGCAAATTGTTTTCGAACGAGAAAATCATAGAACGAGGCATTCTGACTTTTTACCGCTTCAAGGTTATCCTTGCACTTAACCACTAAGTCGGCAAGTTCATTCTTGATAATTCCAATGCCTTCTGTGCGACAGTTGTAGATCACTGTGCAATCGTCTTCGTGAGGAAGTAGAAAAGTATATTTACTGATTTTCATTGACATGATATTGGGTTGTTAATAAATGAAGTGCATATCCGATGCAACCGGTTTGTAAATTGATTTGCCAATGTTTTTTGTTTTTAGGATAAGAGGTTGGTAACTCCATGATGTCTGCAATGTCAGTGCGCATGGTCGACCAATCTGTACTACCATATTCCGACATTAACCGATTGATGCTTTGGTAATAAAGATTCGTTGAATAGCTGCAAGTCGCAAAATTATGGCATACTTGTTTTAATTCTTCAATGAAATCTTCATTCAGCAGGTGCTGTTCGTTTGCTCGTTTGCAATATCCCAATCGAGCTGTTACGTAAGCGGCTATACCGGTATATCCGTATTCCAGCGAACTGTCAAACATGCGTTGAGGTGATAGCGTCGAAACACGTTTGTCAATCAAATTAAGCATGGATTGTGTATCTTCGGCAGACAGTAAGTTACAGTCGCGCAGGTAAATAAGTCCCCAGCCGATACCGGCCAATCCTTTGGCAAAAGAAAACAGACATTCAGAACTTTGTGTCAGGAATCTTCTGATTTCAGCCAGTAATAGAATGGCTTTATTTTTCCACTTACTATCCTGAATGCTTCTATAATAGATCATATACAGTACCACTAAAGCCATTTTTCCATGAGCAAGACCTATATTGCTGTCATGCAGTTGCTGTGAATCGCAGAAAGACAATATGTCAGGAATGGTCTGTATCCTATCTTCTATATCTTTATATGCTTCAGGATGAACCACATAGTTTATTTGTTTAAGATATTCCATATTGTACTTTTTCAGAAGTGAGCCAAAGGCTTGTTTTTGCTGTTGCAGCCAATCGTAATTGGCATGAAGCAGTTCCATAGCATGCGAAAAGCCACTTGGGTAGAGTGAGTATGCCACAGCTTCAGCTTTGCACCTTAATGAGGTGGGGAAAAGCAAGTAAGCAATCAGCAGAAAATTGTGGATGTAGCATGGGCTGATATACGAGTATGTAGATTTTTCCTTATAGATATGTCCTACGGTAACTTTGGAAATCAGTTTACACATGCCTCCTTCCATCCAAGCTTTAAGGCTGATAAAAGCTTCTTCACAGCCGTACCCGAGTAAACCTTTGAATCCGTTGATTTCGTTCCAGTATGTTTTAGATGAGGCATAAGTAGCTCCTAACACACAAAGTGTATGGCCGTCCTGCAATGCCTTAACCTTAGGATTCGAATTCCAGACAGATATAGGCATATATTGCTTTATCCCCATGTAAACAAAAGCTCCATAGGTAGAATAAGGTTCTTTTTCTTGGACAATCCCATCAATTTTTGTCAATGGTTTTGTTTGGCAACAGGTAATTTGCCGGCCATTGTGTTCTAATTCCTCGGTAATGAGTTGCACCCAATCAGTTTGATAAAAACGCATGTGTGCATCCAGCAGAATGAAAAAAGGAGTAGTACAGCATTGTACCCCTTTTTCTTTACAAACAGCCGGCCCCATACGGTGTGAATTTTCAATGTACGATACATTCCAACCATCCAGCATTTCTTGATAATCAATGCCATCATCTGAATGGTCGTTGATTACGATAACATCAACGGAATTTCCGGCTGTTTCACGAATGCTTTTGACGGTATTGCCAACCTCAATGCCTTCGTTGTAAAAAGGAATAACAGCTGTCAGTTTATTCTTACTAATAGGAATTTCAGCCTTCTCATGTAGAAATTGACTGACCAGTTTGGTCCAATTCCTAACCATTTCTGCTTTGATGGCTATCGAATGTTCATGTTGTGCTGTTCTTTTGGTTCTGGAAACTTGGAAAGGGTTTACGCGATATTCCAGCAGAATATCCGGAATATTAGCAATGGTTAATCCTTTGGCTAAAGCTTCAGCCCAGAAACCATAGTCCTCGGCATAGATGTATTCCTGCTTATAGGCCATATCTGTCGCATCAATGGAAGCTTTGCGCATCATTACGGTAGGGTGGTAAATGGCGCAACATTCCATAAATTCCAGAACACCAACTTCGCCAGTTCGATATGGCTCGCAGGTATCTTCGTTTTCGCCAAAGCATTGCATGCCAGAGCCTAAAATGTCTACTTTTGGATGCGACTCCATGTAGTCGAATTGCACTTGCAACCTATTGGGACACATGCGATCGTCTGCATCCATCCGAGCTATATATTTGCCCTTTGCTTCTTTCAAAAGCAAGTTCAAAGAACCTATATAGTTATGGTTGTTTTGAATCAATCGAATACGGGGGTCGTTATAGGAATGGACAATAGCACTGCTATTATCCGTTGAGCCATCGTCCACAATCAATAGTTCAAAATCCTTATAACTCTGAGAGAGAATGCTGTCAATACACTCGCGTAAATAGAGCGAAGCATTGTAAATCGGTATGCATACAGATATCAGTGTGTCCATAAAGAATGTAGTGAATAAGTAGATTCTCTAAATTAGTATATACAATTCTTTCAAATTAGTTATGCTTAAACTACGTTCTTGTACCGTATTTAGTTCATGAAATCAGGTTGTACTTTAGCATAGCTATAGAGAGCAAACTCTCATCGCTTTGCATTTGGTTTGCACTGACTTTTGTACCGAACAAGCAACTACTTAAGTGTGTAGAAGCTCTAATTTTACTTAGCGATTGCAAAGGTATGGGAAAAAAATATTACTTCCAAATAAAACATGTGTACTTTTGATGTGTACAAAAAATGAATCTATTTCATTGATTTTCAATGATTATGAAAAATATTTATGTGTATGGTATGTGTACGGCCTAACTTAAATTGACTAAGTATTGACGCAGCGATACACTTTTATCCGTGATTTCCAACCGTTGCTTGAGCATGTATGACTTATGCCGTATTGTACCCTCGTTGACTCCCAATATACGCGCTAAACTCTTTGATGGAAGGTCCAAACGTAGCAACATCATAAATCGATAATCGGATAAATCTAACAGAGGGAAACGTTTATGAAGTTTCGATACAAAATGATTTTCTGCATTTTCTAAAAAGGCTTCAATTTCCTGCCACTCCAATTCTTCTAACAAGATTTTTGCAGAACTCTTGTCAGAGGGAGAGAACTTGTTGAACAGTTCAATCTTGCGAATCAAGAACTGACGCATCATGTCTAACTGAACATCTTTGTGCTTTAATTCAAGTTGATGCCTTTCGGCTTCCATGCGTTGCGATTCTTTGAGCAAGTTGGCTTCGTATTGCAATTTGGTCTGTGTGTTTTCAAACGCTAATTTTTGCTGTTTCTTTTTATTGTTGTACACCATAATGGCTACAAATACAACACTGACCACAAGAATTATCAGGACAACAATAATGTAAAACTGCTGCGATGATTGAGCCTGAGCTTGCGCCAACGCAGTGCCTTTGCGTAAACTTTCGGCATAGTGTCGATCCTTTTCGAGCATGGTGTTTGCATACATCTTTTCCAAATAGGTGTAGGCAGAATCAGCATAGTTCATCACAAGGTTGTGACTGTTCTGCCGAACGGCTATGTAATGGCGCAACTTGAACACATTGTAAACGACACTCATTTTTTTTGTCTGCAACGTATCGAGTATGCGCAAACAGGCTGCGTCTTCGCCTAATTCAAAATAGCTGTTGGCCAAAGCTAAAAGTTTGTGTTCGTTGCGCACCGGGGCATAGCGGTAGGAAAGCTGGGCGTAGTCGCGGGCTTGCACCTTATTGCTGTCGACCAGTGAAAATACACTCAAATCTTGGTAAACATTCGACACTAAGGCTGAATCGCCTTGTTGCAACACGCTGGGCAGCAAGTGCTCGGCCAAACGGAGTGCTTCCTTGCAACGTCCGTTGTAAACCAGATTTTCGCCTTTGGCAAGCTGCAGGTGAATGCGATTGGTAAAGGTGGCTTGCGAATAGGCTGCATACAGCGACAAGGCTTTGTCAATATATTGCAGGGATTGATGGGGAGCATACCAATGCGAGAGGGTTGATAGTTTTTGAGGGCCATACATTGCACAGCTGTGTCGCAACTGGCAGCTGCGGCACGTTCGGCTTCGTGCAGACAATGGGCGGCGGCATGCGCACTGTCGGTGAGCAAATAGTATTTGCCCATGTAGTACATGCAGCGGCTGTAGAGGCTGTCGGTGGGCAATGTGCGGTAATGATTGTAGGCAAGGCGGATGAGCGAATCGTTGCTTACGTCTACACCGCTTTTGTCTTGCGACAAGGTGTAAACCAGGGCAAAATGGGCTGCTTCGGCCTCGGTGAAACGGCTGCGATTGAGTGTTTGCAGCAGCGAAAGGGCACTGTCGGGCCGGTGATTCTCGGCCAAGGTCATGCACCGGGATATGGCGGGGTGCTGATTGCGATGACACGATGAGGCAACGAACATACTTAAAAAGAATGCTATAATAAGGGATAGGTTATTTTTCATGAGGTTGGGTATAAATAAGGCGGCGCAACGTTTGTTGCAGGTTGTTACTTCTATTTTAAAAAAAACTTCAAAAATAAAACAAAATGCTGGGACAGCAAAGTAGTTGTAAAAAATTTTGGGTTATGAAGTAGACAAAGGTGCAGGGGGAAGGAATTAGTTTGCAGTGTTGATGCGAATTGTGAATAGCAGCGTTTGAAGTAGAGAGAAAGGAGGGCGACACGGTTGGTATTGGGGGTAGGTATGAAGCTTGCAAAGCTGCGTATTCGAGGGGGCAATCGGGCAGGGAGTCAATGATATTCAGTTCCAATGTGGTGTGTGGCGGATTTAAGAATAAAGCGGGAATTCCCCTGTCTTTAGGCA
>FR901787.1:41667-66306 GCA_000437675.1 Prevotella sp. CAG:891 | reverse complement strand
AGCTAACTTTTATTGGACAGTAGTGACTCTTAAAATAAAAATTCACAACGCCACTGGGCACCATTTTCAGTGCAGAAGGGTTGTTGATAAACCGGTCTGCCAAATTACTCCGCGACTCTGAAAATTTGCTCCAAGCTTGTTGAAATTAGTTCCAAGCTTGTTCAAATTAGTTCCGAGCTAGTTATTTTTTTCGCTTAAAGAATCTCAACAAGCTCGGAACTTCTGATAATCAGCGCTTTCATAATCTGTCTATTCCTTGATTACCGAACGCGTGTTTTGTCCTAAAGTCAATACGACCCTTCTCCTTATATTTTTAAATTCATTACACTACGAATACATATACTAAGATTCTATCCTTAAAAGAATACAAAACGAGCTATTCATGATCTTACCATGTATTTCAGGCTAAGGCAATCCTGTTAATCCTAATTGCTCAATTTTTGGCTTATAAGTAGGTGTATCTTTATATAAGGTATAAGGCGGCTCGGCAATACCTTGACTCAAAAGCATGTTTTTGGTTCGATACTGCGCTCGCCTTGCACTATCCTTATATAGAAAAGAAAAAGGGCAAAAGCTATTTTCCACTCCATTACTTCCTTCTTGCTGTTAACATTACGCGTTAATTAGCCCTTAATTTCAGGTTCGTAAACCTAACAAGTTTTACTCTTTCACCCAATAGTGTTAAAAGAGAGCAATATCCGATGTTTTTACTTGCCAATATGCACATAGAAAAAGGAGAAATTGTATTTTTGCTACCGCTTAGTTAAGATGCCGACCAACAATGCTATAAATTATTCCGAGCACCTACTTCTTGGTAATGACAATACCATTGATTGGCACTGATTTTGCTACAATCGAATCAAAAAGCATCTGTTTACAACATAGATAATAACATCAATCAAACATATCTTGAATATGAAAAGAACCTGGATGACTGTATTGGCTTTGGCCTTTACACTTGGACTTCAAACTCCGGCTATGGCCACAACTGCTGTACCGCAGAATCCCATCGATTTGACTGTTGCTGCCGAAAAGGCTGTAAACTCTGTGGTTTACATTAAAGTGACAACGAATAGTAAAACACAAACCATTGAGTACAATAACCCGTTCGAAGATTTCTTTGGCGAATTCTTTGGTCGTGGCGGTGGCGGACAGCAACGTCGCATTCAAACGCCCAAACGTACCGGTGCCGGATCCGGAGTTATCCTGACTGCCGATGGTTACATTGTGACCAACAACCACGTGGTAGGCGATGCGGACGAAATCACCGTGAAACTCAACGATAACCGTGAGTTTAGCGCACGCATCATTGGCACAGACAAAACTACCGACTTGGCACTTATCAAAGTACAAGCTGAAGGACTGCCTGCTATTCAAGTGGCTAACTCTGATAACTTGAAATTAGGCGAATGGGTGCTTGCCATTGGCAACCCGTTTAGCTTGACATCAACGGTGACGGCTGGTATTGTCAGTGCAAAGGCACGTTCGCTGGGTGCCGCCCCTGATAGCATCGAAAGTTTCATTCAAACAGACGCTGCCATCAATCCCGGTAACTCTGGTGGTGCATTGGTAAATGCCCGTGGTGAGTTGGTCGGCATCAACGCCATGCTTTATTCACAAACTGGTTCGTATGCAGGATATGGTTTTGCCATTCCTACTTCTATCATGAACAAGGTGGTTGAAGATTTGAAGAAGTATGGTTCTGTGCAGCGTGCATTACTGGGTATAGGCGGTATGGATGTATCGACCTACATCGACATGGAAAAGGAAAAAGGCAAAGAGGTTGATTTGGGTACAGTCAATGGTATTTATGTATCTGAAGTCAGCGCTGACGGAGCTGCTTCAGAAGCCGGACTGAAAGAAGGTGATGTAATTACAGCCATTGATAATAAGAAGATTGGTAAATTTGGCGAACTTCAGGAACTCATGGTTAATCATCGTCCGGGCGATAAGATTGAGGTAACTTACATTCGCGATAAAAAGGTACGCCATGCCACACTCACCCTCCGCAATGTGCAAGGCACCACTTCGGCTGTACAAAATCTTGACGTAGATGCCATGGGTGCTGCCCTTCGCCCGCTTACTGACGCAGAGAAGAAACAGTTGAGTTTGCCTTACGGCTTAATGGTTTCGGCTGTTCGCGAAGGTAAACTGAAAGATGCCGGCATTACCAAGGGATTGATTATCATGAAGGTCAACGACAGGGAAATGAGAACTACTGAGGACTTCGATGAAGTGGTGAAGAATGCAAACCTGAGCACCGACCGCGTTCTGTGGATTCGTGCCAAAACACAAAGCGGTTTGAATCGTTCATTTGCCGTTGAACTTTCTGACCCCAAAGACGCAAAAAAGAAATAATGAAGGAGTGAATTTTCGAACTTTCTAACAAGTAAAAATGAATGAAAAGTCTCTGAGCATCATTTCATTTTTACCCACTACCAAGGTCTGACATCCAACCACGATGTCAGACCTTTTTTTTCACAAATGGAACTTCCAACCTCAGCAAAAAGCACACCGGTCTCTGACAATGTACCAATTCGTTAAATCTAAACATACAATTAGCCAAAACGTGCCCTTTTTATGTTATTATTTGTTTAACTATTTGCATATAATAATATTATTCTCTAATTTTGCACCGAATAAGTATTAGGATTGATAACAATTTGTCCACCTCAAACCTTACATATTCTCTTTTCACACAATAAGCTCTTGTTACAGGGCCTATATTTTTCTCTATTGTTTGACATTCAAGTAAATATAACTTACGGCAAACTGCGTGATGCATCAAACCGTATGAAGGATAACAAACACTTTATTGAAAAGGTATTTTTTTAAAACGCCAAACAATCAATTCTTTAAAATATGAACGTAAACAAGGTTTGTATGCCCTTGCGAAAACTGATTACATTGCTGATGGTCTCAGCAATGTGTTTGTCGGATGCCTGGGCACAATTAGAAAATGGCAAAGTTTACCACTTTGTCTGTAAAGGTAATAATAGGGCCTTAAGTAGCGCTCCTAACTTAACGATAGGAGATGCTGGGCTTAACAAAACAAATCCCTTCCAACTTTGGATTGCTGTCGAAGGCAAAGGAGTCAATGCTGGACAATTTGCGCTACGCAATTTAGGTAATGGTTTGTATCTGAACAGTTCGGAAAAGCACTTAGAACCATGGGGGCTTATTCCCACCATTGCTTTAGACACTCCTTCATACCACTATTGTGTTGAGAAGGAAAAGAATGGAGCAACGACCTATTATGTCATGAGCGACACTCAGAATGGCGTGAGTAACCTATGCTTGAATTTTGCCGGTAACCGAAATACAATTATCTGTAATAGTGATAATGACAATTTTTCGAAATGGAAAATTGAAGTTCAAACCAATTGGGACCAAGCAAAAATTGAAGAGCAACTTAAAAAAGTAGCCCATTATGAGGCTTCGAAAACAGAATATTACCGAGCACTTGTTTACGAAAGAACCCTCTACAAGGTTTTCACCGACACTGCTTGCACCGTGTTGCAAAACAAATATGCCTCTATGGCAGAAAGCGAGCTGGACAAAGATGAAGACTTGCTGAAACTTCCGGAAACACTCAGAAATCTGGTTAAAAAAATCAAGAAAAACGACTGGACTGAGGCAAACGGCAATCCTTCCAAACCTCAATGGGACGATAAATATGCCCGAAAATTTCGCGTACAACTCTGCGAACCTTACAGCAACCCGCATGAAGCAGGCCGAGCTATCCGCATTCAACCTCACTCTGTGATGAACAACCCTACGGGTATTTATGCAAGCAAGGGCGATACGCTCTACGTCATGGTGGGCGGAGATATTAAGGAGGGCTCTTACGTTTACCTCGGTACATTCGAAGGATATAACCGCCCCGTGGGTGATACCCAAACTGGAACCAAGCTCAAGAAAGGCTTGAACATTGTTCCCATTCAGAAAAACGAAACCAACACGTTTATTTGCTACACGGTCGAAACCTTTAAAGACCGCAAATTGACCGGTCGGAAACTTTCAAGTTACGATGATCTGAAAATCCACATTGAAGGTGGAAACCTCAACGGTTATTACAACCGCATGGGCGACTCGCTGTACACTCCCGACAAAAACGAAGACTGGGATTATTACGAAAAGCGCGCCAATATGCACGCCATCACCATTCTGGGTAAATACCAGATATTGCACCTTTATCAAGACAGCACGGTGGCCGGTGGCAAAAAATATCCCGGTCTTTCCAACTTCCTGAACGAGCAGGTTAAGGTGGAAGATGTGATTGCAGCATGGGACAAACTCATGTTTGCCCAACGATTAACCCTGGGTTTGCTCAGCCGCGAGGAATACGAACAAGCCAAAAAGGACTTCCCCACACTCGACGACCCCTCACGAGGCATCTACACCTACATGGGCGACGACCCCATCACCCCGATTGACTACTCCGACGTGTATCGCGTTCATGGCAAATCGTGGGGTATGGTAACCGGCTATATGGTTGGTTCAAACGGCTATAGCGGCTACAACATCAGCACCTTCCCGGCTATCACCGTAGGCATGGCCTCAAAGGAAAGCAACAACTATGGCAACATTTGGGGAGCTGCCCACGAAATAGGCCACCAGCACCAGGAACTCATTCACATGAATGGTTTGAAAGAGTCGTCGAACAATATTTTTTCAAACATCTGCGTTTGGTTCGACGGTAAAGCCACCTCGAACATGGCCGACGGTGCATTGGTTAATCTGCTCAAAGTATATAACCGACCCGACGGCGACTTTTTCCATACCACACTGGGTGTGCAAATGCACCTTTACTATAAGTTGTGGCTCTACTATCACCTGGCGGGCAAGAACAACCGCTTCTACCCTCGCCTGTTCGAACTGCTGCGCCGAGACCCAATGAACGTAACGGTTGATCAGGACGGTGCGCAGTGCTTGCTCCACTTCTACAAAATGTGTTGCAAGGCTGCCGGAGAAGACCTTACGGAATTTTTCCGCGCCCACTGCTTCTTTACTCCGCTGAAGCAGCGCCATGTGGCAGACTACACCTCGTCGGACTACACCATGACGCAAGAACAGGTGGACGCAGCCATTGCCGAGGTTAAATCGTGGAATCTGCCGCTGAACCGCAACATCATTTTCATCAACGACTGTGCCGGCAAAACGGTTTATTCGCACGACGGCACTACGAAACGTCATAGTTACAGCGGCGCGCCTCAGGCCGATATGGGTATGTACACCGACTTTATCCATGCCCAAAACGACACGATTACAGGCACCTACACCTATGTCATGCAAAATGGCCAAATCGTGGTTAGCGGTGCCAAGGGCGGTGTAGGCTTGCTGGCATACGACGATGAAGGTATGCTGCAAGCCTTTTCTGACCGTTACAGCTTTACGCTTTCGGAACGTGCCCGTCAGAAACTGGCTTCGCGCAAATTACACATCTACGTGGTGAACGCTGCCGGCGAACTTACCGAAATCAAAGGTAGCGACGCTGTGGGCGAACAGCGCGACTTGCTGCGCACCGCAATGGAGGATGCCAAGAATTTGCTGAAGAAAGTCGACGAGAAAAGTCGCATTGTTGGTTTCTACCATAAGCAGGCCGTTGTGGAACTGGAAAAATTGCTGGCGAAGGCTGAAACTGTGTATGACAACAAAGACAAGGCGGCTTACATTTCAACCTCGAAACTGCTGACCGAAGAAATTCACCGCATCATGAATGCTGAGGATTCACGCATTTCGTTTGTACCGAACAGCTCTTACTTGCTGGAATGCGAATATGGTCCGAACAAATATGTGTATCGCCATGACGACAATGCCATGAGAATCAAGTCCGAGGAAACCAAAGGCAGCGAATGGCTCTTTGAAATGGTGGGCGAAAACAGCTACTACATCAAGCACGTCGAAACGGGCAAATACCTTTCAGCTGCAGAAAAAAGCGTGCAAATGAAGTTGGTTGAAAAGAATGCAACTGAACCCTATCACATGGAAACCCTTGACAATAATTACTTTGCACTTGGTTGCAGCAAGGGGTACATCAACTACGAGCACCAAAGAGGCAACTTGCAAGGTTGGGCTAAGATTGAAGGTACGCAGAGCCGCTGGCGCCTGTCATTGGTCAAGGTTGAAGAAAACGAACAGGCTTTCCAAAACCTCGCCAAATCTGCCAGCATGGCCGAAGCTTTAATTCGCAAAAACGCTGAGATTACCGAAGTGAAACTGCAAACCACGCAGGAAAACGAAACAGGCTATCTTTACTGCAATGCGGCAGCAGCAACCAATGACACGGTCAATGGTGTTGCCAAAAACGGATACAACTTGCTTGATAAGAACATCAACACGTTCTTACTTACCAAAACATCAAAGGATAGCCTTGACCACTATCTGAAAGTTGATTTGAAGAATCAGCAACTTCCATTAATCAGCATGCGTTACGTCACGCGCAATGCCGACAGCAAGGAACGTCCGAGAACCATCCTTATCGAAGGTGCTAAGGATAATGGAGAATTCACTCCCATCATGACCATCAATACGGGACTGCCCCAGCATCGCAGTACAGAGTTTATCTCTCCCCTGTTCGATGCAGGTTTCCGCCACCTGCGTTTCATGGTTAAAGCTACTTGGGGTAGAGAAATGGCTATGGGCCATCCTTACTTCTCGATGTCGGAATTTTCACTGACTACTCCTGTGCTGAACAGCAAGTACGAGACTGCAAAAGCTGAGTACGATGCCCTTGTTGAAGAAATTAAAAAAGCTCGCAAGGCATTGGAAACGGGCAGAGAACAAATTGAGCAACTGAAGACTGCCAAAGAAAGTTTGGATGCGGCTTACCAAAAGTTTGCGGATGCTTGCCATAGCATCGACATGCAGGCCATGGAAGCTAAGAAGAACAACTTGGGTGCACTCATTGCTAAAACCGAAGCACTGATGAACGAAGTGGCTACAGTGGAATATAAAGAAGACCGCAACGTGGCTACTGCTGCTCCTATAGCCTTGCAATGTAAGGATGCAAACGGGAAAGCTTACCTTTCATCAAACGCCGACCAGAATACGGAGACCAACTTCCCTGCATCTGGTGGAAGTGAACCGGCATTGATCGATAACAATCCCAACACTTTCTATCATAGCCGTTGGAGAGGCACTCAGGTTAACGAGCCCCATCACATTCAAGTAAAAGTGACTGATATTGAAACTGATGCTGAGTTTGCATTCAGTTATCGAACCAGACACAATGGTGGTCCGTACCCCCATGCCTTCAGGATTGAGCAAAGTTTGGACGGACAAACATTTACGCCCATCAGAACCTTTGAATTAAGAACGGATTCACTTCCGGTTCAAAATGGCAAACAATGGAAATCGCCCAAAATCACGCCCACTGGTAAGTATCGTTACCTACGTTTTGTGGTGACGGAATCAAACGATCAGAAGATGGGACAGTATTGCTTTGCAATGGCAGAATTTTCATTGAACAGTTACGACTACAAACTTGACGTAAAAGTCAACAAGCGCAAAGAGTTTACCTGCGTCAACGACTCACAAATCATTGATGCCGAACTCCTGATGGTTGCTGCCAAATCCATTCAAAGCGCAGCAGCATCCGACGCCATGATTGATGAGCAAATAGCCAACTTGCAACAAGTGTACGATTCACTATTGAAAGCTAAGGAAGCCTCGGCACCTTACAACGAATTGGTTAAGTTCAGCCAAACAGCCTATCTGCCCATGTACGAGCTGAAGGCTGGCAACAAAGTTGGACAATGGACTGCATCTTCTGCCGAAGCATACAATAAAGTATATGCACGCGCAGCCTACCTGCTTTCCTATCGTGGAGCTACGGCTGCTGAGTATACAAAAATTCGTCAGGAATGGGAAAAGGCGTATGGCAAACTGACATACCATCAACCCGAAGCCGACAAGTTCTACACGTTGCGCAAAAAGGATAGCCGTAATGCAGTGATGCTCTATGTCGACGCTGATAACAAACTCAAAGCCGGCACTGAAGCAAACGCTACCCAAAGTCAGGCAGTTTGGCAGTTTGTTAACGAATCAGGCAATATGTTCCTGAAAAGTTTACACACTACTTCATTCCTTACTGACGCCAAGGAGGGAAGCGAACTCGCTGCTAAAGAAAATGGCAAAGCCTTCCAAATCAGACCTATAAACAACGATGGACTCGTTGCTCTGATTCATGCGGGAACCGAACCGGTGCGCGCTGAAGAATTGACCACTGAAGCCAAATTGGACGGATGGTACATTGACGAAATGGCCAGCGAAACCATAGGCCACGACCTCGTAATCAGCAAATACGGTTATGCCGGACTTTACTTGGATTACGCTGTGAAGTTGCCCGAAAATGTAAAGGCTTACAGAGTAAGTGAGATTAACGGCAACTCGTTAAAACTTACAGAAATAGCCGATGGCTTGGTGCCTGCTACTACTCCGGTCATTGTTAAAGCCGCTGCCGATACGTATCGTCTGAACTACGTTGCGAACAATGCGGCAGAAGCTATTAACCATCCGAATTTACTCTACGGTGCTTCATTCAATCAGTACCTCGAAGGCAAGCCCTCGACTTCGTACTACCTGTTTGGTGCTAAAAACAACAAGGTAGGTTTGTACAAAGCCTGGTTGGAATACAACGCTGACGGTACGATTACTAACGGCAATAAGGGCACAGACAATGGTAAACACTTCAAAGTGTCGGCCAACAAAATCTATTTGCCTTTAACCAGCTCTTCATCGACTCCTCTGTCATTCAGCTTCGACGAAACTCAAACGGGCATCGAGGAACAAATGACTGAAAACAACGCTAAAGTCATTTACGATTTACAAGGACGCCGCGTGAATAAGGTAAAACATGACGGGCTCTACATTGTGAACGGACAAAAAGTTTTTCTGAAAGTTCAGCCATAATCTGAGTTCGTAAAACTCTTGACACAATTCGACAGATGCGGACATTCTGTTGTTCGCAACTGTCATCGTTTCAAACAAATTATCTTTTAAAATATGAACAAAAAATTATATCAAGCACCACAAATTATGGTGGTCGACATCCAATGCGAAGGACTGATTGCATGCAGTGGTATTCAAGTTGAAGAAAGCCATGCCGACGGAGGCTTTGTGGAACTCAGTCAAAAATCAGAAGGCATCTGGGATGAATAGAAGCTAACACACAGAGCCCTGCTTACATCATATATAGAAGTCGTCTAAACTTTTATGACGACTTCATAGGTTCGTTTAGACGGTTCAGCCGCTAAACGAACCTTTTTTCATTGATACCAAATTCGATGACAAAACGCATTATCTGCTTTACGCGATGCTTTTCGACAACGCATTTACCGAAGGGAGATGAAAGGAAAGTTAAGACTGAGCGTCTACTGATTCATTATAAATTTGTAACTTCGCATTTGCTTTCATTGAAAAGGGATTTTGATGGCATCCGGACAAAAAGATTTGCATGATACAAGCAGTCAAGAATGTGGTGGCATGAACCGGACTGTGGGAATAAAATGAACCTATTTTATTTCTAACCGGTCAGACTCTGTCATTTCATCCACTTCATCCCTTTCATTTCAGACATTACACCAGTGGCAGCTCGTAAAACGCTGCCTACTTGAGAACACCTACTTATGAGTTACAAACAAGAACGAATAAAACCTTACGGTAATAATGGCAGTAAAGGAGAACAAGTGAGACAAATGTTCGATAGCATTGCCCACTCTTACGACTTACTGAATCATACGCTGTCGTTCGGAATTGACAAACATTGGCGAAAAGCGGCCATTGATTCATTGCGCCCTTATGCTCCACAACGCATTCTGGATGTAGCAACCGGAACAGGCGATTTTGCCATTCTCGCTGCTAAGGAACTCAAGCCTCAGGAACTTTTAGGCATCGACTTATCGGAAGGCATGATGAATGTCGGACGCAAAAAAGTGGCGGAAGCCGGATTATCGGACATCATTCATTTTCAAAGAGAGGACTGTCTTGACCTGCACTTGCCCGACAATACTTACGATGCACTGATGGTGGCTTACGGCATACGTAACTTTGAGAATCTGGACCGCGGACTGCAGGAAATGTGCAGGGTGCTTAAGCCCGGTGGCAGATTGGTGATTATCGAATTGACTTCGCCCAACAGTTTCCCCATGAAGCAGTTGTTTCACTTTTACTCGCACGTGTTTATGCCGATGCTGGGCAAAATCATTTCGCGCGACAATAAAGCATACACCTATCTTCCGGCAACCATGGAGGCCTTTCCGCAAGGCGAGGAAATGCAAGGCATCTTAAGCAAAGCCGGATTTACGGATGTTAAGTTCAAGCGTTTTACTTTCGGACTGAGCACACTTTATACTGCCACGAAATAAAACAGCGAAACGAGCCGGTGTGTTGCTTTAAAAAGACACAGTGCTGTCATTGCACACTTGCCACAACGACTATATACATATAAAGAATACCACGCATGAGCGACAAACAATCTCTGAGAATCGTATATATGGGTACACCCGACTTCGCGGTGGAACCACTTAAAAAGTTAGTTGAGGGCGGATATAACGTCGTTGGTGTTATTACGATGCCTGACAAGCCCATTGGCCGACATCAGAACGAACTTTCTTCGTCACCCGTTAAACAATATGCTGTAGCAAATGGTCTTCCGGTATTGCAACCGGCCAAACTGAAAGATCCGGACTTCATCGAAGAACTGCGAAACCTGAAAGCTGACTTACAAATTGTGGTGGCCTTCAGAATGCTGCCCGAAGTGGTTTGGAACATGCCACGACTAGGTACGTTCAACTTGCATGCCGCCTTGCTGCCGCAGTACCGCGGTGCTGCCCCGATTAACTGGGCAATCATCAATGGCGACACTGAAACCGGCATTACTACGTTCTTCCTTGATCATGACATTGACACGGGCAGTGTCATTCAGCGCGTTCCTGTGCCTATCTTAGATACAGACAATGCAGAAGATGTGCACGATAAGTTGATGTATTTAGGCAGTGACTTGGTCATTGAAACTGTTGACAACATTTTAAAGGATAATATTCATCCTATCCCGCAATCAGAACTCACTACCGACGAACCGCTGCGCCCTGCTCCCAAAATATTCAAGGAAACTTGTCGGATTGATTGGAACAAAGGAGTTAAATATACCTACGACTTTGTGCGCGGCCTTTCGCCCTATCCTGCAGCCTGGACCGAACTGACGTGCAACGGCAAAAAAAGTGTACTCAAAATCTATGCTGCAACTAAGGAGTTTAACGATTCGCCCACTGAACCTTTGGGAACCGTGATAACTAACGGAAAAACCTTCCTGAAAGTAGCTTTAAGTGACGGCTATCTCAAACTTGAAACGATTCAACTGGCCGGCAAAAAACGCATGCAGATAACCGACTTCTTAAGAGGATTTCACCCCTCGGAGGATATGCGAGTTGAATAAAACCCTGCGCTTTAACAGCTTAAAAATGAATGCTAACAACTATTGACAGCCAATGAAAATAAAATTCTCGGCATAAAACCAAAGAATTTGAAAGAAAAATATTAAATTTGCTGCCGCTAAGTAATGTGGGTACAACCTATCTATCCATAATTAGCATTCAAAATGTGATTAAAAACAACAACGTAAGTACAAAATGAATATTCAATTTAACAAGGTTAGCAATGTTAGCGGTGAACTCACCATTAACATGGAAAAAGCTGACTACCAGCCCAAAGTAGAAAAAGCACTCAAGAACTTTGCCCAGCAGGCACAAATGCCCGGTTTCCGTAAAGGCAAAGTGCCCATGTCTCTTATAAAGAAAATGTATGGCGTTCAGGCTAAGGCTGAAGAAGTAAACCGCTTACTTCAGGAAAGCTTGTTCGATTACATCAAGAGCAACCAGATCAATATGCTCGGCGAACCTATCGGCAGCACGAAGCAAATTCCTCAGGACATCGAAAAGCAAGATGATTTCACCTTCATCTTCGACATCGCATTGGCTCCTGAATTCACTGCTGAACTTTCTGCTAATGATACCGTAGATTTCTACGACATCGAAGTAGCCGACGAAATGGTTACCAAGCAGCTCGACGCTCTCCGTCAGCAGGCTGGTCACCCCGAAGATGTTGAAGAATATGCAGACCGTGACGTTGTACGCGGTCAGCTCGTTGAACTTAACGAAGAAGGTCAGGCTAAAGAAGGTGGCATAAACATTGAAACTGCTTCACTCATGCCTTCATTCTTCAAGAACGATGATCAGAAGAAACTCTTCGAAGGTGCTAAGAAGAATCAGGTTATCACGTTCAGCCCCAACGCTGCTTACGAAGCTAACGAAGCTGAATTGGCTGCCCTGCTGAAAATTGAAAAAGAAGAAGTGAAGAACCACGCTGGAAACTTCAACTTCGAAATCAACGAAATCAGCCGCTTCGTTCCCGCTGAACTCAACGAAGAATTCTTCAACAATGTATTCGGCGAAGAAGTTAAAACTGAAGAAGAAGCTCGCGAAAAGGTTAAGCAGACCATCAAGGACTTGCAGATTAACGATAGCAACTACAAATTCCTTTTGGACGTAAGAGCCTATATGGAACAAAAGGTTGGTGCTTTGGAATTCCCCGAAGACTTGCTGAAGACCATCATGAAGGCTAACAACAAGGACAAGGACGAAAAGTACGTTGAAGACAACTTCGTTAAGAGCCTTGAAGAACTGAAATGGCACTTGATTAAGGAACAGCTGGTTAAGGCCAACGATATCAAGGTTGAAGACAAGGATCTGAAGGCCACTGCTATTCAGGCTGCTCGCTTCCAGTTCGCTCAGTACGGAATGAACAACATTCCCGATGAGTACCTTGAAAACTATGCTCAGGAAATGTTGAAGAACGAAAATCAGGTTCACGCCTTGGTTGACCGTTGCATTGACCAGAAACTTACTGAAAAACTCAAAGAAGTTGTTACGCTGAACCACAAGTCGATTTCTTCTGAGGATTTTGCCAAAATGTTTGAATAATACAATCCGATATAGAACGTTTATTCAAAGTCTATATCAGATAACGTAACATTGAAACATACAACTAATAGCGCTTTGCTGATTCTATTAGTTAAGAAATAGGATGTGCCAATGTGTGTATTCTGCGCACATTGGCACACTATTTGTTTATACAATGTATCACTCCCCTAATAGGGATAAAGTATATTTTGAACACTTCAACTTTCGCAATAATGATGAATGACTTTAGAAAATTTGCAACCTCCAAGGCAGGCATCAACTCAATGGTGCTTGACGATGTTATCAAAAGCCAAAATCAATATTTAAATCCCTATATCTTGGAAGAACGCACATTAAACGTGACACAAATGGATGTGTTTTCACGTTTGATGATGGACAGAATTATCTTTTTGGGCACACAAATTGATGATTACACAGCTAACACGCTTCAGGCTCAACTTCTGTATCTGGACTCAACGGATCCTGGCAAGGATATTTCTATCTACATAAACTCTCCAGGTGGTTCTGTTTATGCAGGCTTGGGTATCTACGACACAATGCAATTTATCCAAAGCGATGTAGCCACAATCTGCACCGGCATGGCAGCATCAATGGCAGCTGTGTTACTCGTAGCAGGACAGGAAGGTAAGCGCTCTGCCCTACCTCATAGCCGCGTAATGATTCACCAACCTATGGGGGGTGCACAAGGACAAGCCTCTGACATTGAAATTACTGCACGCGAAATCCAAAAGCTTAAAAAAGAATTGTATCAAATCATTGCCGATCACTCACACACTGAGTTCGACAAAGTATGGGCAGACTCCGACAGAGACTATTGGATGACTGCTGCTGAAGCCAAAGAATATGGCATGATTGATAAAATCTTTGAACCTAAGTGCAAGATAAAATAAGACAACCGTCATCACCTAATTGTAACTTATGGCAAGCAAGAAAAACAGATGTTTACTGTGCAACAGAACGGAAGACGAGGTGCCCATGATGCTTACTGGAGCAACAGGCTTTATCTGTTCCGACTGTGTGGCAAAAGCTTATGAAATGATAAGCGAATATGCTCCTGAGATATTGCATACGGATTCTTCAAAAAGTGGTAAAGATGCACCCACTCTCGACATGAAGAAAGTGCCTAAACCTAAGGAGATTAAAGAATACCTCGATCAATACATTATCGGTCAGGATGCAGCAAAACGCTATTTGAGCGTTGCTGTATACAACCACTACAAACGAATAACCCAACAACAAAAAAACAACAATGACGATGTTGACATCGAAAAATCAAACATCATCATGGTTGGTTCAACGGGTACCGGCAAAACGCTTTTGGCACGAACGATTGCCAAGTTACTCGACGTTCCTTTTACAATAGTTGATGCTACTGTATTTACAGAAGCTGGCTATGTGGGCGAAGACGTTGAAAGCATCTTGTCGCGTTTGTTGCAAGTAGCAGACTTCAATGTTGAACGCGCTGAACGAGGCATTGTATTTATTGATGAAATAGATAAAATTGCCCGCAAAGCCGATAACCCCTCTATTACGCGCGACGTGAGCGGAGAAGGTGTGCAGCAAGGGTTGCTCAAGCTGCTTGAGGGCTCTATCGTCAATGTTCCGCCCAAAGGAGGCCGTAAGCATCCCGACCAAGACTACATCCACGTTGACACACGCAACATACTATTCATTTGTGGAGGTGCCTTTGATGGTATCGAAAAGAAAATCGCCCAGCGACTCAATACACATACCGTTGGCTATAACTCGGTTCAAAATGCCAAGAAAATTGACCCCAAAAATCTGATGCAGTACATTGAACCTCAAGATTTGAAATCATTTGGTTTGATTCCTGAAATCATTGGTCGTCTTCCGGTATTGACTTATCTTAATCCGTTAGATAAGAATGCGTTGAGCAAAATCTTGACCGAACCGAAAAACTCTATCGTAAGACAATATACTAAACTTTTTGACATGGATGGTGTAAAGCTGAACTTTACTCCCGAAGCGTTAGAATATATAGTAGATAAAGCGGTTGAGTTTAAGCTTGGCGCACGAGGCTTGCGCTCAATTGTTGAAAGCATTATGATGGACGCCATGTTTGAAATGCCATCTTCGAAACAAAAATCATTTACTGTTAGCAAGGAATATGCTGCAGAACAAATGGAAAAAAGTGACAAACTTTAAGTTTCGAGCATAACCATGAATAATTAGCAAGAAGCCTGGAATACCAAACTTCGAGCAAATACCCTATCAATTTAAAATATAGGCCGCGATTGTATCTAATACAAAGCGGCCTTATTCTTGATTATATACTTCCGATCCTTACAGAGCAACTTCATTTATTCACTCGTGGCTGTCAGAAACTAATAATTAGAGGACGTAAAGAGAAAAATATTTTTGATACATTGTTTCGATTTTGAGAAAAATGTTATAACTTTGCTTTGGTGAATAAAAATCGAGCAGGTCATTGCTTGATAAATGTTCACGCAGATCCTAACCTCTAAGCCACCAAGAAAAGCTATGAAGGAAGAACAAAATTTGAAGAAGGCTCTTAAAGATCACTTCGGATTCGAATCATTCAAAAATAATCAAGAAGCTATCATACGTTCGTTGCTTGATGGACATCATGTTTTTGTACTGATGCCAACAGGCGGCGGCAAATCCCTGTGCTATCAATTACCTGCATTGGTAATGGAGGGAACAGCTATTGTAATTTCTCCCCTCATTGCTTTGATGAAGAATCAGGTGGATGCAGTACGACATACCAGTCAGATTGACGGCATTGCTCATTTCATCAATTCTTCACTGAACCGAAGCCAGATTGAGAAGGTAAAATCTGATATTCGGAACGGCATCACAAAGTTGCTTTATGTAGCTCCGGAATCTTTGACAAAAGAAGACAATGTCGAATTTCTACGTTCTGTCAAAATTTCTTTCTATGCTATAGACGAAGCTCATTGTATATCAGAGTGGGGACATGATTTCAGACCTGAATACAGAAAAATCAGACCCATTATCAATGATATTGGCAATGCGCCTATCATAGCATTAACTGCTACTGCAACAGATAAAGTTCGGACGGACATAAAAAAGAACTTAGGCATTATGGATGCCGTGGAATATAAAAGTTCTTTTAACCGCCCTAACTTGTACTATGAGGTACGCCCGAAAACCAAAGATATCGACCGCGACATCATAAAGTTCATCAAACAGCAACCTACATGCAGTGGTATTATATACTGTCTGAGTCGGAAGAAGGTGGAAGAATTGGCAGAAGTTCTGAGAACCAACGACATCAAGGCTCAAGCTTATCATGCTGGCATGGATTCTGTCAATCGTTCTCAGACACAGGACGATTTCCTGATGGAACGTATTGACGTAATCGTTGCCACCATTGCCTTTGGCATGGGTATCGACAAGCCCGACGTTAGATTCGTCATCCACTACGACATACCCAAGAGCCTTGAAGGTTACTATCAAGAAACAGGTCGCGCCGGACGTGACGGGGGTGAAGGCAAATGTATAGCCTTTTACTCCAGAAAAGATTTACAAAAACTAGAAAAGTTCATGGAGGGAAAGCCCATTGCCGAACAGGATATAGGCCGACAACTCCTTAAAGAAACAGCTGCTTACGCAGAAAGTTCTGTATGTCGCCGTAAATTACTACTTCACTACTTTGGCGAACATTACGACAAAGAGAGCTGCGGAAACTGCGATAACTGCAAACACCCTAAACAACAAGTGGAAGCTAAATCTAACTTAATAAAACTGCTGGAAGTAATTATTGCCACTAAAGAGCATTTTCGTGATGATTATGTAAAAGACATCCTATTGGGACACAAAACCGAAGAAGTTTGTGCGCACAGACATGATCAGCTCGAAGTATTCGGATGTGGTGACGATGATAGTGAAATTAAATGGAATGCCGTAATTCGTCAAGCTCTTATTTCGGGCTATCTTGACAAAGATGTTGATAACTACGGTGTTCTCAAGGTTACTGAAGAAGGACATGATTTCCTGAAACACCCCACATCGTTCATGATTGTTGAAGACCGCAATTATGAAGAAGAGGAAGTAGATGCAGAACCGCAAGGTGGCGCAGCTTGTGCTGTCGACCCGACACTCTACAAAATGTTGAAAGACTTGCGTAAGAAACTTTCAAAAGAACTGGATGTTCCCCCTTACGTAATCTTCCAGGATGGTTCGCTCGAAGCTATGGCTACCATCTATCCTCAAAATTTTGATGAGTTGCAAAACATTCCTGGCGTAGGAGCTGGAAAAGCCAAACGATATGGCGAAGAATTTTGCAAACTTATTAAGAAACACTGCGAGGAAAACGAAATTGAACGCCCTGAAGACCTGCGCATTCGTACAGTTGCCAACAAGTCGAAAATAAAAGTAAGCATTATACACAGCATCGACCGTAAAGTGGCACTCGACGATATCGCCGTGGTAAAAGGTATTGAATTTGACGAACTCCTCGACGAAATAGAAGCTATCGTTTACTCTGGTACTAAAATCAACATTGATTACTTTATCTATGACATAATGGATGAAGATCACATTGATGACATTTATCAGTATTTCAAAGAGAGCGAAACTGACGACTTGGACAGTGCACTGGACGAATTAGGCAACGACTACTCGGAAGAGGAAATCAGATTGGTTCGCATTAAGTTCATCTCGGAAATGGCTAATTAGAAATATCACAACTATGACTGAAAATATAACCAACGAAAGCACTGAAAAAAAGAGCTTGAACTTTATCGAACAAATCGTTGCCAATGATTTGAAGGAGGGTAAAAATGGTGGAAGATTACAAACCAGATTCCCGCCTGAACCTAACGGCTACTTGCACATTGGACATGCCAAAGCTATTTGCATGGACTTCGGAACTGCACAAAAATTTGGTGGCATCTGCAACTTGCGATTTGACGATACCAACCCCCAAAAGGAAGATACCGAATATGTAGAAGCCATCAAGGAAGACATTGAATGGCTGGGATTCAAATGGGGCAACATTTATCATGCTTCTGACTATTTTCAGCAACTTTGGGATTTTGCCGTTCGTTTGATTAAAGAAGGCAAAGCCTACGTTGATGAACAAACAAGCGAACAGATTGCAGCGCAAAAGGGTACACCGACTCAACCGGGTTCTGCCAGCCCTTATCGCGACAGACCTGTTGAAGAAAGTCTTGCTCTGTTTGAGAAAATGAACACCGGCGAGATTCCTGAAGGTGCTATGGTTCTGCGTGCCAAAATCGATATGGCCAATCCCAATATGCACTTCCGCGATCCTATCATATACAGAATCATCAACAAAGAACATCACCGTACCGGAAGCAAATGGAAGGTGTATCCTATGTATGATTTTGCACATGGTCAGAGCGACTACTTTGAAGGCGTTACCCACTCTATCTGTACATTGGAGTTCGTACCCCACCGCCCACTCTATGACTACTTCATTGACGAACTGAAAGAAGGCAACGACTTGGCTGACAACCGTCCTCGCCAATACGAATTCAACCGTTTGAACTTAACCTATACGGTTATGTCGAAACGTAAGTTGCTGGCTTTGGTTCAGGAACACTTGGTAGATGGTTGGGACGACCCCCGTATGCCGACCGTATGCGGATTACGCAGAAGAGGCTATTCACCGCAGGCCATCAGAAAGTTCATCGACATGATTGGTTACACCAAGTTTGATGCGCTTAATGACTATGCGATGCTTGAAGCTGCAGCCCGCGAAGACCTGAACGCACGCTCTTTACGCGTAAGTGCAGTATTGAATCCGGTTAAACTCATCATTACCAATTATCCTGAAGAACAAACCGAGGAAATGGAAGCCGTCAACAATCCCGAATGCGAGGCAGATGGCACACACACCATTACCTTCAGTCGTGAATTGTGGATTGAGCGTGAAGACTTTATGGAAGATGCTCCCAAAAAATTCTTCCGTATGGTTCCCGGAAAAGAAGTACGCTTGAAAAATGCCTACATCGTAAAATGTACCGGCTGCAAAAAAGCGGCTGACGGCACCATTGAAGAAATTTACGCTGAATACGATCCCCAAAGCAAGAGCGGTATGGAAGGTGCAAACCGCAAGGTTAAAGGTACACTCCATTGGGTTAGCACGGCACACTGCGTAAAAGCTGAAGTACGCTTGTACGACAGATTGTTTACCGTTGAGAACCCCTCAGCTGACGAACGCGACTTCCGCGAATTGCTTAATCCCGACTCGTTGAAAGTGTTGGATAACTGCTACGTTGAAAAATATGCTGTTGAGAATGAAACAGGTAACAGATACCTGCAATTCCAACGTACGGGCTACTTTACAGCCGATACACATTCAACCAAGGAGCATCCGATCTTCAATAAAACGGTAGGTTTGAAAGACAGTTGGAATGCCAAGAAGTAATCCATACCGTTATTAGGATTTAATCATTAACAAAGGCTATAAAGTTAGACAACCGATTTTACACCATCGGGCAATACTAGCTTTATAGCCTTACTTTTTTAAGACTATGGATAAATTTTTACAAGATGCCATTGAAGAATACGAGCGTAATATAGATAATTGCAGCAACTTCTATATGGACGCTGAAACCCTGCTGGATATTGAAGACTACTACGAGAAAGAAGGAAGATTGTTCGATGCAGACAGGCTCCTGATTTATGCAGAAAAAATGCATCCTCAACATGAAGAAGTGCTCATTGTAAAAGCCTACAGACTAAAGAACAGAGGTAAATGGAATGAAGCCTTAACAGTCATTGGCGAAGTAACCAATAGAGAGAACCGAGATGTACAAGCACTTTTAGCCGAATGGGAGGCTGCAGGGGGAAAACCTAAAAAGGCTGAACAAAGAATCATGCAACACCTTCCCCATGAAAAAAATGATGAATACTATGAGTGGCTCATAGACCTTGGCGAAATATTGCTGGATTATGGATATACGAAACGAGCCCAGCACTTTCTCCGGCAAATACCCGAAAACCATAAGTCGCGTGCAAAAACTGATGAATTATTGGCTGAATCATACTTTCAGATTCACGATTTCAAGCAAAGCATGGACTATCTGACCCGCGTGGTTGATAATAACACATTCGATGCCGCCTCTTGGTCGCAGTTGGCCAACTTACAAATGAAAGTTGAAGAATACGAAAACTGCATAGCAAGCTGTGATTATTCGTTGGCTATCAAACCCGGAAACGAGCAAACACTCAGTTTAAAGCTCTTTGCATTGTTCCACCTCAATCGCCAAGCAGAGGGATTTGATTTTTACAAACAATATGCAGACAGCATCAATGAGGATTATTCATTCCACATGTATGCTGCCGAACAATATCTTGTATCTGAAAAATACCCACAGGCACTCGATGCTTTTCATGAGGCATTACGTCTTTGTCCGATGGAAAACCCAGACCGCAGTCGTTTGATTTGCGCAACAGCCTATGCGTATGCATTTCTTGGACAAAACGACAATGCGCAAGAAATCATGTTCACACTCAGTTCTTTGGGTTCTATGCCCAATGACATACGCTTTCAGCTCACAACCATATTCTATGAAACTCGGCAACCGCAAGCTATCATAGACGTTTTTGAAGATTTGCTGCAAAACGATCATACAGACAGAGAATGCCTGCAAATGGTGCAATCAATCATTGAATATTACAACACCTTCAAGAACTCTGAACTTTACATAGCAACATCAAAGGAACTCTTGCATCAGATTATTGAAGAACCCATTACAAACATTGATTCTTTGAGTATCTATGCATTTGAGGTAGTGGCCTGCTATTTGCTTCACGACAAAACATCGTTGTTGCAAAGCCTACAGCTGGCATCAAAATATTGTCCGGTTCTTTTGCATGCCAAACTTTATCCTTTTACAGGAAAAAGCAATTTGGAAGAAAGCATGCAATGTATTCAAGAAGAGGCTGAACAATGGGATTCTATAAAATAAACTAACCCCAACGACATCACACATATATCTGCTCGATAACAGCAAAGATAAAAACATATCTCAGCATAGCGAATTATAATGTTCTCGCTATGCTGAGATTTTTTATGAATGAAACGAATAATGCTGACTGCGCTATTGACCACTTTTCGCATGTTTCTTTTGATGGTATCTCTGCATTTGCCACGTGTTATACAGATTATGCCAAATACTATAGAATCCGCCGGCCAATGATGTCACGGGATTGAAGAATGTATAGCCCAACCATATAGCAAAAACCGTATTTTTCTGTCCCAAAGCCTGCGTAGTACTTACAGCATAGCCTTTACGCTTACCGATATATCGGCCTAATGCAAATTGTAACAAACAACAGCAGAATGACACAACAGCTATTCCTAACAACTCAGATAAGGGATGATCAGTATGTACGAAACTTCGCGTAGTAACTGCTATGGCAATACTCAATGAAACGGCCCATAAGTAAAAAGCCAGATTCCGAAACGAGCATAAAAATGAATGCGTTTTACGACAAAAAAGGCGTACAAACTGCGCCATAAAAAGAGGACATATCAGCACCGGAAAAACCTTTCCAAGTATCAGGCAAAACGATAATTCAAAACTTTGGCAATGTGTGGGATAAATCACAGGTAGAAAGGCAGGAATGAGTATGGCCACCAACAAGTTGATGAGCAATGTATACGACGTGACGTCTGCTGCATCGCCGCCTAACTTTTGTGTAACCACTGCTGCCGCTGTTGCTGTAGGACATATCATACACAGCATACCTGCTTCAATAATAACCCGTCCCGTCACATGAGGGAACATGTAAATAACCAATCCTAACAAAAGGAATGATACACTTTGTATGAACAACAATAAAAGATGAGCACTTCGCAGTGACATCTTACGCATATCTATCTTGCAAAAAGACAGAAACAGCATGCAGAATATTAAAACAGGCTGCACCACCGAAACCACTTCCATGGCATGCGGCCGTAATATATCGAAGCATGCGCAATGAGCAAAAACAAAGTACCCCACAATGCCTAATATAATTGCTATGGGAAGTGTCCAATTTTTCAAAATACCTAACATAAAATTTGCTATCGTTGTAGTAATTACGAGATAATAATGACCATGTTAAACAAGCGTTCAATACTACTTAATATGATGCAGATAAAACATGTTATACATTAAAATTGCCTGATGATGCTGTAGCTGCTTTTCTGTACCAGCGAGTATTTTGGGCATTGCAAACGCTTGTAATTGTCGTATAATAGATGCAAAATTTTGTATTGCCTAAGAGCCTTGCATTCCGGACGTCGGAGCTATTCGCGAATCAACATTTCTTGTACTTTTGAAAGCGCTGATTATCAGTAGTTCCGAGATTGTTGAAATTAGCTCGGAACTAAATCAAATTAGCTCGGAACTGATTTCAACTAGATCGGAACTAATTTCAACTGGCTTGGAGAAAAAATACACAATCACGGAGTAATTTTTGCTGACAGAGCAACTAGTAGCTAAATGCAACGGAGGAAGCTGAAAAGCAATACGGTATATTTTAATCAAATTTTGCTTTTTGAGCAACCTAATGCTTGAATAGTTGTCGCAGATATCGAGCCTACCGACACTGACACTTTGTGCGTAAACTGAAGATTGCATCGCTCATTGTACTGCCCAATAACCAGAGCTAACACTTGATACTTTGCAACGCAGATAAGCGAAGATTTCAGCCAGAACTACGATATGGCCGAAAAATTGATCATGTTATTTTTCAGCATACGTAATTGTTTCCAAACAATCTCATTTTGCGGTAAATTTTCCATAGGATCACAAGATAGCACTTCGGCAGCTGCCTCGCGAGCCACGTCCATCAACTCCTGATCCTTAACCAGATTGGCAATTTTCAGGTCAAAGGGCATACCACTTTGGGCCGTTCCGTCCAAATCGCCGGGGCCGCGAAGTTTTAAATCCTCTTCGGCAATCACAAAGCCATCAGTACTGTCTACCATAACCTGCATACGCCGCTGTGTCACATCGCTCAAGCGGTTGTTGGTCATCAGGATGCAATAGGACTGTTCGGCTCCACGCCCTACCCTGCCTCGCAGCTGATGCAACTGTGCCAAACCAAAGCGTTCGGCATTTTCGATTACCATCACCGAGGCATTCGGTACATTCACACCAACTTCAATCACAGTGGTCGACACCAGTATATGCGTTTCGTGCTGTTTAAATGCACGCATAGCCTCTTCTTTATCGGCCGGCTTCATTTTACCATGAACCATGCCAACCTTGTAATCACTGAATACCTCTACCAACTGGCTATATCCGGTTTCCAAATCGCGTAAATTCTGCTTTTCGTTTTCTTTGATAAGCGGATACACCACGTAAATTTGCCGGCCTAACTTCAATTGATAGCGTATGCCTTCATACAAGCGCGGTCGGTCTGCCTGGCGGTAATGCACTGTTTCGATGGGCTTTCTGCCTGGCGGAAGTTCGTCGATAACACTGACATCCAAATCACCATACACAGTCATGGCCAAGGTACGAGGAATTGGGGTGGCTGTCATGACCAGAATATGGGGTGGCTGCACATTTTTTTGCCACAAACGGGCACGCTGCTTCACCCCGAATCGGTGTTGCTCGTCGATAACAACCAATCCGAGGTTATAAAAAGCGACAGAAGGCTCAATCAGTGCATGCGTACCTACCAGTATATTCAACGTTCCGTCGGCTAATTGCTGCAAAACCTGTGTGCGTTTCTTTCCTTTTACATTACCGGTTAGTAACCCTATTTTAATGGGTAGCTTTTCTGTATATTCCGAAATGGAGGCAAAGTGCTGTTCGGCCAGAATTTCGGTTGGAGCCATGATACATGCCTGAAATTTATTGTCGACGGCCAACAAGCAGCACAGCAACGCCACGATGGTCTTTCCGCTTCCCACGTCGCCTTGCAGCAATCTATTCATCTGTCTGCCAGTCGACACATCCTTTCGTATTTCACGCACCACACGCTTTTGGGCATTAGTCAGCTGGAATGTAAGGCACTCATTGTAGAATTGTAAAAACACATCGCCGACACGCTGAAAAACAAAACCTGCATTACACGTCTTACGCTGTTTGTTATAGCGCAATATGTCGAGTTGCAAATAAAAGAGTTCTTCGAACTTTAATCGGCGTACAGCTTCAGGCAAAGATGCCGAAGATTCCGGGTGATGAATGGTACGCAGTGCCTGATCTAAGGGAAGCAGGTTATAACGCGATGTTAAATAATCCGGAAGCGATTCGGGTATGATTTGCTGCCCAAAAGTTTGAAACGCACGACTCACCAAATCACTTATTTGTTTGGAATCAAGGCCATGCTTTTTCATACGCTCAGAGGTATGATAATAAGGCAGCATGGTCAGCGGATGTTTCAAAGCCTCATCGGCATCCTCCAGTTCTGGATGGGGAATACTTATTTGTCCGTTAAAGTTGTTTGGCTTGCCAAGTAATAGGTAATTATGGTTATACTGCAGTTGCTTGTCGAACATCTTGATTGAGTTAAACCATACAAGCGACACATACCCTGTTCCATCGTAAAAAACGGCAACCAAACGTTCACGACGACCACTACCCTCTACATTTTTCGACACTATTTGCCCACGAAGTTGCACGTATGGCATTCCTTCGACCAAATTGCACACTTTATATATGACGCTCCGATCGATGTACTT